>JAZGCP010000233.1:0-5701 GCA_036477035.1 Acidimicrobiia bacterium
TCTGTCACCGCGGTCTCATCCAGTTGGTCTATGCCCAGAGTGATCAGGGTGCGGGCCCAATCGAGCGATTCGCTGACCGACGGTGGCTTGCGGATCGGCTCAGACCTGATCGATGCCACGATCCGCGCCATGCTCTCGGCGAGCACTTTCGGGAGCTCCGGAACTCTGGCCAGAAGGATCGCCGTCTCCCGCTCGATCGACGGGTAGTCGATATGGAGAAATAAGCACCTTCGCTTCAGAGCCTCCGAGAGCTCGCGGGTGTTGTTCGAGGTGAGGAGAACCATCGGGCGGCTCGACGCTTCGATGGTTCCCAGTTCGGGAATAGAAACCTGGAAGTCGCTGAGCACCTCGAGCAGCAACGCCTCAGTCTCCATTTCCACTCGATCGATCTCGTCGATCAGAAGTACGACCGGATCAGTCGACCTGATCGCCTCCAGCAGCGGTCGAGTCAACAGGAACTCCTCGCTGAAGATGTCTCCGGCCAGCTCCGACCAATCTGTCTGGGCGTCGGCCTGAATGCGAAGCAGCTGCTTTCGATAGTTCCACTCGTAGAGGGCCTTGGCCTCGTCGAGCCCTTCGTAGCATTGCAGCCGAATCAGTCTCCGTCCGTGGACCGACGCCAGCGCCTTGGCGAGCTCCGTCTTTCCGACCCCGGCAGGGCCTTCTACCAGGACCGGCTTTTCGAGGCGCTCGGCCAGGAACACGACCTGGGCAATGCGGTCGTCGGGCAGGTACCCCTCCGCCTCGAGAGCGGCGGCGATCGAGGCTGGCGATGTCGTCGGCATGGGACCCCGAGTGTACGCGCGGTCGACCTCGATAATCGCCGGTGAAGTTCGATAGCCTCTGTGCCGAAGAACGGGACCACTCAGGAGGCGACTCCTCGGAGCCGCTTCACAACCGAGTCTCTCAGCCCTCGTCGGAAAATTCGAACACGATCTCTCCGATCTGCACCTCGTCGCCCGGCTTGGCACCGGCCTCTCGCAACGCGGCGTCGATCCCGGCGGCCGTCAGCCGCCGCGCCGCAAAGTCGGCCGCCTCGGGCTTGGTGAGATCGTCGATGGCAACCGCCCTCTCGGCGCGCAGCCCGGAGACGACCCACCGCTCCCCGTCGTGTTGTATCGAATAGCTCGGTGGCACCGGGCGATGCAGCAGAAAGCCCTCGCCGTGCGGAGCCTCCCGCTCGGCGCGATCGACGGCATCGGCAATGGCGTGGAGGAGCGGCTCGACGCCTTCACCGGTAACGGCAGACACCACGAACGGTTCGACACCGACCTTGCGGAGTCGCTCCAACGTTTCGTCGACCGGTCCCAGATCGAGCTTCGCCACCGCAACGATCTCGGCACGGGCTGCGAGTTCCGGATCGTGGGCCTCCAGCTCGGCACGCAGGATCCCCAACTGCTCGATGCAATCGATCTCCTGCAGCGGCGATGGGTCGAGGAGAATCACCAATGCCCGTGCCCGCTCGGCATGCCGCAGAAACGAGTGCCCAAGTCCCTTCCCATCTGCGGCTCCTTCCACCAATCCCGGAATGTCGGCCAGGACGAACCGCCGGTCTCCGATTTCGACGACACCAAGGTTGGGTTCGAGCGTCGTAAATGGATAATCGGCGATCTTCGGCTTCGCCGCCGACACCCGTGAGACGAAGGTGCTCTTTCCGGCGTTGGGGAACCCGATGAGGGCCGCATCCGCCAGCAGTTTCAACTCGAGGATCAACTCGCGCTCTTCGCCGTATTCTCCCTGTTCGGCGAAATTCGGAGCAACGTTGGCTCTAGTCACGAGAGCGGCATTTCCCTTCCCGCCACGACCACCGGCGACAGCGATAACCCGCTGACCCGGCTGGGCGAGGTCGGCGATGACCGTGCCGTCGAGTTCACGCACGATGGTGCCGATCGGTACCGAGAGCACCTCGTCGGCCCCGGCGCGCCCGTGCTGGAGGTCGCCGCGTCCGTGGGTCCCGTTGACGGCGCGCCGGTGCGGGCGCCGCTGGTAATCGAGGAGGGTGCCGGCGCGTTCCGAGGCCTCGATGACGACATCGCCGCCGCTACCGCCGGAGCCGCCTTCGGTGCGACCGCGTGGCTTGCCCCGCTGTCGCTTGAACGAGGCGACTCCCGCCCCGCCGTCGCCGGCGCGCAGGTGAACGCGTACCTGATCTACGAACACAATTCGAGCCAGAACCCTGCTGAGTAGGACCGCCTCAGCCGGCTCCCATGCCCCGACCTGGCCTCAGGTCTCGTCGAGGACGCTGACCTCGCGGCGACCTCGCCGCTTGCCGTAGCTGACCACGCCCTCGGACGTGGCGAAGAGCGTGTCGTCGCCACCCTTCCCAACGTTGCGGCCGGGATGGATCTTGGTGCCTCGCTGGCGAACCAGAATGGCGCCGGACTTCACCTGCTGTCCGTCGAATACTTTCGGTCCGAGCCGCTTTGCGTGTGAATCGCGGCCGTTCTTGCTGGAGCCGCCGCCCTTGGTCTTGGACATTTCAGGCCTCCTCGCCTTCCTCGGCCGATGTCTCGGTTGCTGACTTCTTCTTTGCCTTCGGAGGCTGAATCTTGGTGATCTCGATCGTGGTGAACTTCTGACGATGTCCACTGCGCCGGCGGTAGCCCGTCTTGGCCTTGTACTTGAAGATGTCGATCTTTTGGCCCGCGCCTTCGCTGATCACCTTGGCCGACACCTTGGCCGTCTTCAGCGCCTCGCGACCAGAGAAGACCTTGCCGTTGTCGTTCACGACGAGCAGTGGAGTAAAGGACACATCGTCGCCGTCGGCGCGCAAGCGCTCGACGTCGATGACGTCGCCTTCCTTGACCTTTGCTTGCTTGCCGCCTGTGCGGATGATGGCGTACATGCCTGAAGAAACCTCGAGGGGGGATCGGGCGGCATCTTAGTGGCTCGACGGACTACTCCTGCGTTGTCACACCCAGCACCGAGGCCTGACCCAGGCGTCATTGCCCCAACCCCAGGCCACCGAGTCCGCGCCCGTCGGCGCTCCCTCTTTTACTCGTCGGATTCGGCAACGGGGATAGCTCCCCCGGTGGCCGCGGCATCCTCGTAGAGCACTAGGCCGCGACCGGAGCACTGGGGACAAACATGCGAGAATGTCTCGAGCAATCCTTCCGACACGTTCTTGCGCGTCATCTCGACGAGTCCCAGATTGGAAACATCGAACACCTGGGTACGGGTCTTGTCCTTGGCCAGCTGTTCCCTGAGGCGCAGCAGCACCGCCTCCCGGTTCTTGGCGATCTCCATATCTATGAAATCGATGACGATGATGCCGCCTATGTCTCGCAATCGAAGCTGATGAGCGATCTCTTCGGCCGCCTCGAGATTGTTCTGCAGAACGGTCTCCTCGAGATTCGAATGGCCGACGAACCTGCCTGTGTTGACATCAATGACCATGAGTGCCTCGGTGCGATCGATAACGATATGGCCGCCGGACGGGAGCCAGACCTTGCGATCGAGCGCCTTGCGAAGCTGATCCTCCACATGGAACCGCTCGAACAGCGGAAGTTCATCCGAATACCGCTGGACTCGCTCGACGAGATCAGGATCGGTGTCTTTGAGGTAGGCGATCACCATCTCATGAACTGAGCTATCCCCGATGAGCAACCGCTTGAAGTCCCGTGTGAAGTGCTCGCGAATCACGCGGATCACGAGAGGCGGCTCCTCATAGATGAGGCGTGGGGCACCACCATTGGGTACTGCAGCAGAAATCTCCGTCCAGGTCTTCATCAGCCGGTCGACGTCGGCTCCGATCTCCTCTTGGGAGGCACCCTCGGCCGCAGTCCGGACGATCACCCCAAACCCGTCCGGCCGCAACTCCTCGGCGATCCCACGCAGGCGGTCACGCTCACGGTCGGATAGGCGGCGACTGATACCCGGCTTCTGAGCATTGGGGTCGAGCACGACGTAGCGGCCACTCAGATTGATCTCATTGGTCAGTCGGGCTCCCTTATGACCCATCGCATCCTTGACCACCTGTACCAGGACCTCGTCGCCCACCTTCAGAATCTTCTCTATGCGTTGATTGCGGCGCCCGTCCTCGGATTGCACATCGCCGGCGTACAACACACCGTTCTTGGCCTCCCCGAAGTCTATGAACGCCGCCTCCATTCCGGGCAGCACGTTGCGGACCTTCCCCAAATAGATATTCCCGGCGAGGCTCTGTTTGTCGGTCCGCGCCACATAGTGCTCCACCAGCACCGCCCCTTCCAGAACGACGATCTGGGTCTGGTGCGGCGTCCGTCGGACCAGCATCTGCTTCCGCTCGGTGGGCGGTGGAGCGATTACCTCCGGCTGATGACGTGTCGGGCGACGGCGCGACTGACCGCGGCCGGAACGGTCCTTGCGCTTGCGCTCCTTGGTCCTCGAGGGTTGCTCTACCTCGAAGACTCTCCTGATCTCAACCTTGCTGCCGGCTACCCGCTTGGTCTTGCGCTCCTCGAACGCGGTGTCGCCGACCCCCCGGCGCACCACCTGAGCGCCCCGCTTGCGAAACAATCCCATGAAAAATCTCCTTCGAACCCCTGGCGGGGCGTACTGGATCCTGACGTCGACCATCCCGGGTCGGAGGAGCACAGATGACGATCGTCTTGCGACGAACGCAGCTGCTGAGGTGTGAACTGCTCACTCAATACTCCGGTCGGTCGGATGAACTCCGGGCGGCGTTGCCGGGCCCGACGGGGACGGAGGTTACCAGGCGGAGGTCGGTAAACCGTGGAGATGGAAAGTCGGGAGTCGGGAGTCGGGACTCAGGACTCCTCAAACCTCCAACTGCTCTTGTTGGCCCTCGCCGGGGTCGTAGCAAGCACGACACCTGGCTTCGTAGGCACCTTCGGCGCCCAACACCACCAGTTCGTCGGAAGCGATGACTCGCTGGGTGTACATTCCGGCACCACCGCATCGGTGGCAAACCGCCAAACTCTTCGTCACGTACTCGGCGTGGGTCATCAGGGTCGGAATCGGCTCGAACGGTCGCCCGAGGAAGTCGAGGTCGAGGCCGGCAACGATGATCTTCTTGCTCGATGCCGCCAGCTGCGCCACGACCGGCACCAGGCCCTCGTCGAAGAACTGGGCCTCGTCGATTCCTACCACCTCCGTGCGTTCTCTCACCGATCGCAACAGGGCATCGCTGTCGGCCACCGGCTCGGCGTCGATCGAGAGCGCCGAATGCGAAACCACTTTGTCCGTCGCAAATCGATCATCGATCAGCGGCTTGAAGGTCTGAACAGGGATTCGGGCAATCTGATAGCGGGTGATGCGGCGGATCAGTTCTTCGCTCTTGCCCGAGAACATTGGACCACTGATGACTTCGACCCAGCCACTGTCTCCACGCCTATCCATGGCCCAAAACCATAGCGCTCCGACCATCGGCGCCCACCGCCTCCAAAAAGGCTCAGAAGTCGCCACGGTGGGACCCATAACACCTACTCGATTATGCCGGCTTTCACAGCCCTACCCTATGGCGGCTGATTCACAGCCCCACCCGATGCCGGCTGCTACACAGCCCTACCCGGCACTGCACCGAGGGGTATCCGACTGCGATGGATCCAGATCGAGTGGGCGACCCCGAGCCCAAAGAGCGTCGAGATGTAGAAGGACCCGCCGAACGACATGAACGGCAGCGGCAGTCCGGTCACGGGTAACAGACCAACCGTCATTCCAATGTTCACGAAGACGTGGAAGGCAATCATCGCAGCCATGC
>JAZGCP010000234.1:0-2231 GCA_036477035.1 Acidimicrobiia bacterium
GGCTTCGAGATCAGGAAGCCCTGGATGTTGTTGCACCCGAGTTCAATCAAGTCGGCCAACTGCCTTTCGCTATCAACGCCCTCGGCGAGCACTTCCATGCCAAGCGTCTTGGCGAGACCAATGATTGCCGACGACACCGCGATTCCATCGCTGTCGGCAAGCCCGTCGACGACGAACGAGCGATCGATCTTCAGCGTGTCGATCGGGAGGCTGGTCAGGTAGCCGAGCGACGAGTAGCCGGTGCCGAAATCGTCGAGGCTGATCGTCACTCCGATCTCGCGCAATCGCTCCAGTGCACCTCGCGTTTCACCAAGGTCGGTGACCAAGGTGCCCTCAGTCAACTCCACGTCGAGGTAGTCCGGGCTGAGTCGCGCCGATGCCAACGAGGCAACGATGGTCTCGACCAGATTCCCCGCCCTGAACTGGCGCGCCGACACGTTCACCGACATTCTCATCGGCTGCAGACCGGCGTCGATCCACTCTCGCATCTGAAGACAGGCCCTGTCGGCGACCCACTGCCCCAAGGGAACCACCAGGTCGGTCTCTTCGGCGAGCGCGATGAACTCACCGGTCGGTACCGGGCCGAACTGGGGATGGGTCCAGCGCAGCAGCGCCTCGAGACCGATGACCTCCTGAGTCGCGACATCGACCTTCGGCTGATAGACGAGGAAGAGTTCGTCGTCGCTGTTGAGAGCCCTCCTGAGACCGTCGAGCAGCGCCAGACGTTTGATGGTCCGTTCCTTGAGCTCGCTGGTATAGAACTGGTAGGTGTTGCGGCCATCAGCTTTGGCACTGTACATGGCGATGTCGGCGCCCTTCAGCAGCTCGGCTGCAGTCTCACCATCGAGCGGAAAGGCGGCGACACCGATCGACGACGTGACCGAGATGTCCTCGCGCCCCACCCGGTACGGTTCGGCAAGCGCCTTCAAGACGTTGGTCGCGACCTGGCCGGCGTCTTCGACGCGCCGCCCGCCCTCGAGAATTACGGTGAACTCGTCACCGCCGAGCCGAGCCACGGTGTCGGATTCGCGTACGGTTCCGACCAGGCGCTCGGCGACCTGGCGCAGCAAGGCATCGCCGACCTGGTGCCCGTGACGGTCATTGACCTCTTTGAACCCGTCGATGTCGAGGAACATCAGGGCAACGACGCTCCCATCACGGCGAGCGCCCGCAACCGCGTTCTCGAGGCGGTCGGCAAACAGGGTGCGGTTGATCAGGCCGGTGAGCGGATCGTAGCGGGCCAGGAAGTTGAGCCGTTGCTGGTCGAGCTCACGTTCGAAGGCGTGCGCTTCGGAGCTCTCGTCCCAGCTGGTCCGCACGCTCTTGGCCGCGGGACGGAACAGGAATAGCGCTTCGAGGGCGAGAAGGATGATGGTGGCAGCGAGCAGGAAATACTCCGTCTGCTGGAGGGCCCGAACTCGATCGGTGGAAGCCTTCCCGTGCGCCTCCACAACCGCCGCCATCGCCTCGCTGTAGCCATCGGCTGCGGTGTCAACGGCAAGAACCTGTTCGGTACTGGGGACACCCCCCGCATCGATGGTGACGACCACCGCCTCGGTCGCTTCGACGAGGGCTCCGAGAGCTCGCCCCGCGATGGTGAGGGCAGGTTGAACTTCGGTTTCGGCAAGCGCCGGCAGCTCGACCGTTTGGCCGGCCACGGTGACGGGCTCGCCATCCTGGAAGGCAACATGGACGGCGACGATCTCAGTCATCGCCAAGTTGATGGCCGCGGAGTCGCCGGTGCCTGCCGCTGCGCTGGAAGTCAGTCGCACCACCCGGTCGGACCGGTTGCCCTGGCTGAACCCTTCCTCGAGGACGGCAGCGCCTTCCTGTTGGCGACCGAGGGCACCGGAGGTGATCAGGGTCGACAGAACGGCAAATACGGCAATCAGGACGAGCGCCAGCACATAGCGGCCGGCCGGCCGATCCGGCATATCCGACGGAGTCGTCGGTTCTCGTCGTGCGGCGGCATCCGCCTCCGCGTCCGTGTAGTCAGACATAGTCCCTCAGCGTCCCAACATTCCTATCGGCACGATACCGGAGGGATTGAGGAGACGCCTACAATCGCGAGCAGGGGCCTTAGAGGCTCCGCAGATAGCGCGCGATCCGGTCTCTGTCGGCGAGGCCAGTTGTGGAGCCCGTGGCCCGATGTGGCCCGTGGCCAGGAGCGGGAAAATGGCTCCACTTCTGTCGAGACGACCGGTCACCGATCGGTGCGCGCTCTTAACCAC
>JAZGCP010000235.1:0-2570 GCA_036477035.1 Acidimicrobiia bacterium
ACGGCAGATCATCGATTCGTTTGAAACGCACGCACGACTTACCCATGTCGAGCTTCTTGCCGGTGGCCAGATAGGCAGCCTTGAATTCATCAGCTCGCTCAGCGGTGTACACCGAAGTCAGGTACACGGCCATGTGGTTGTTCTGCGAAGCCAGCGCGGCGTACATAAGCGGCTGGTCGTTGTAAGTGTCCGAGTAAGTCTCGAGCGGAACCTCGTATGAGATCATGCCCCAGTTCATCGCCTCCCGGTAGCCATCGGGAAGGTTGTCGAGGATCGTCTGTCGAACCTCTTCGATCGCACTGCGACGATCCTGCGGGAGGGACTTCAGATACTCGTCTACGGTCGTGGCATCACTACGCATTGCCGCAGCCTAAGAGGGCGCGCCAACAGGCGCGGACTCGGTGGCCGGGGCTGGGGCCCCCGGCCACACAGCGATGAGCCATATGGCGAAGAGCCAACAGACAGAGGGCGCGCCAACAGGCGCGGACTCGATACCGACTCAACATGGGGACCCCGGTTACGCTCCCCAGCGCATGAGAATTTCCCGCCAGTACACACTCGCGCTCGCGTTCGTTCTCATCACGACTGCATGCTCCGTTGCTTCCGATTCGACACCGATCGTGACCGGCGTTTCGCCGGATGGAAGCATCGTGGTGGGAGACACGGCTCCACCGGCCACGCCTCCTCCGCCTCCGGTCTGCACGGCGGACACGCCCGTAGTTCGCGCGGGCGCGCCCAATCCGAGCACCGAATTCTTCAATGAGGGACCGGGGCTAGCTTCGGTACACATCTCCCAAGCCACCTTCGAGTGCGCCACCCAAGTCGTGATCGTGAGCGACGTCGACCTCAATCGGGTCGCGATCGCCGCGGTGCTGGCGGCAGCCCTCAAGGCCCCGCTGCTGATCGGATCCGCCAACACCGCTGGAATCATCGGATTCGAGATAGAACGCCTGGCCCCCGGACAGATCATCGCCGTCGGAGACGACGTCACATTCACCGCACCCGAATGGACCGAGATCATCACATTCAGCGGTGACACCCCCAGCCTCGCCGAGCAGATCAACGTACTTGCCGGATTCGATGCGACTATCCCACTGCCCGAGGTATCCGGAGCCGCCACACTCATCACTACCGTCAACGCCCTCGAAGCGCGTGCCGGGCTGATCCCGCCGGTCATTCTCCCGACGACCACCACGACGCTGAGCAGCGACCAAACGTCGGTGACGACCGTTCCCCCGACGCCGGTTGAGATCGAATTCGAAGTTCCGAGCCTCACCGCCGGAGCCGGCGAGACCGGGGTCGCCATCCTCGTCGATGGCAACAACGCCGCCACGGCCCTGGCAGCCTTCGCCACGGCCACCGCGTCCGGTGCCATCGCCTCCCTCGTCGACAGTGCAGACCTGCGAGCCGTACCGGGTGCCGGTCGGGCACTCCAGTCCATTCCCGGTGGGGCGGGATCGATCCAGATCTTCGGCGAAGTCACCACCGACAGCCACTGGCAACTCGACGTGATTCGATCTGCCGAGGAGCTTCCGGGAGGTGGATTCCTGGTGCTGCCGCGAATACTCGTAGCGCTGTACGGCAATCCGCAAACCACCGCACTCGGAGCGCTCGGAGAGCAGGGCCCGACCGAAGCAGCCACACGTGTGCAGGGCATGGCGGCCCAGTTCGAGGCCGCCGAGGTCCCCGCACTCCCCACCTTCGAGATCATCGCAACAGTCGCCGCCGGCAACCCCGGCGGAGACGGCAACTACTCGAACGAGATGGGCAACGAGATCATCCAACCGTGGATCGACATCGGTGCACAGCAAGATGTCTATGTGGTCCTGGACCTCCAGCCCGGTCGTTCCGATTTCCTCACCCAGGCCATGAGGTACGAACAGGAACTGCTCAATCCGCACGTCGGGCTCGCACTCGATCCGGAGTGGCGCCTCGGCCCAGAACAACTCCCTCTCCAGCAGATCGGCCGAGTTCAAGCCGCTGAGGTGAACCAGGTCGTCGAGTGGCTCGCCAACCTGGTGAGAGAAAACAACCTCCCCCAAAAGGTGTTGCTCCTTCATCAGTTCCGCGACTTCATGCTGCAGGACCGCGAGACAATCCAGGCCCCTCCCGAGCTTCAACTGATAATTCAGATGGACGGTCAGGGAGCCGTGCCCGACAAGTACGTGACCTGGGAGTTCCTGACCGGAGGGTGGGAGGACCATCCCTGGCGCTGGGGCTGGAAGAACTTCTACGACGAAGATCGACCTGGTGGTGGAATCTCCCCATCCGATGTTCTTCAGCTCGTTCCGACCGCGGTGTACGTGAGTTATCAGTAGGCAATTAGCAAACCACTCCCCCCTCGCGGGGGAGTCAATCTAGCCCGCTCGATTGGAGGGGGGGCCCTCCGACTCCTAGGCCTCCAGCACAGCGCCACGTCGAGCGGCCGTTAGCCGTCGACTCCCCTCCTACCCTTATCTCATGGAACCAGTGTCCGTGCTTGGTGCGGTGTCGTCGCTCACGCTGATTGCCCTGGCGGTGGCGATTTCGCTCCGAATGCGGTTGGGGATCGAACGGTCGATCCTCTGGGC
>JAZGCP010000236.1:0-3484 GCA_036477035.1 Acidimicrobiia bacterium
ACAGGTACGGCGGGATTGTCTTCAATCCGGGCGCATTCGCTCACTATTCATACGCACTCCATGATGCGATCAAGGCGATCGCCCTCCCGGTGGTCGAAGTCCACATCTCGGACATCTCGAAGCGTGAGAAGTGGCGACGACACTCCGTGATCGAGCCTGCATGCATCGCCACGATCAGCGGCGAAGGCGTCGATGGCTACCGGACCGCGCTCGGAATCCTCGCCGACCAGGCTTGATTGCAGCCGGACAACAGTGGTGCGGCCTCTATTCCATGGCTCATCGCTGTGTGGCCGGGGGCCCCAGCCCCAGGCCACCGAGTGCCGCCTTACGACGCGCCCTCATCAAGCGCCCGCCAAGACCTGCCAGCGTTCGAGACCTTCGATGAGATCGTCGTCGGCGAGGGCGAAAGAAAGGCGGCAATATCCGGGTGCTCCGAAGGCCTCACCCGGAACCACGGCGATTTCGATCTCCTCCAGGAGCAGGGCGGCTAGTTCCAGGCTCGAGGATGCGGTCCGGCCGCCGAGCGGCCGTCCCAACAGTCCGGATACCGACGGAAAGGCGTAAAACGCACCTTCGGATTGGCGCACCTCGAGACCCGGTATTTCAGATAGGAGCCGGTGCATCGCCTGGCGACGCTTGTCGAACGCCTGGCGCATCTCCTCGACCGGGCCCATGGGCCCGGTGAGCGCGGCGAGTGCCGCCCGCTGCGAAACGTTGGCTACGTTCGACATCGAGTGAGATTGAAACCGGCCCATCGCGGCCGCTACAGCCGTTGGGGCCAGCGCCCAGCCGACCCTCCACCCGGTCATCGCGAAGGTCTTGGCGGTGCCATTGACGACGATGCACCTCTCGGCGAGGTCGGGAGCCACCACCGGCATGGAGACGTGGCGGGCGTCGCCGTACAAGAGATGATCGTAGATCTCATCGGTTACCACCCAGATCCCCCGGTTGGCCGCCCACTTACCTATCGTCGCGACCTCGTCGGGCGGGTAGACGGCGCCGGAAGGGTTCGAGGGCGAGACGAAGACGAGAGCCTTCGTCTTATCGGTCACGGCGGCGTCCAGGGCCTCAACCGACACCCGGAACCCATCCGCCATGGTCGTGGGAATGATGCTGGCCACGCCGCCGAACAGGGCGATCGCCTCGGGATAAGTGACCCAATAGGGACTGGGCAGCAACACTTCATCCCCGGGATCGAGCAACGCCGCAAATGCTGCAAACAGCGCTCCCTTACCTCCATTCGAGATCACAACATTGGAGCGCTCGACCACAAACCCAGAATGCTCTGCGGTCTTCGCCACCACCGCGTCGCGTAGCTCGGGCAGGCCGATGGCCGGGGTATAGCGGTGATTCCTGGCATCAGAGCAGGCGGCGATCGCCGCCTCGACGATGTGGGCGGGAGTAGCAAAATCCGGTTCACCCGCTCCGAACCCGATCACCGACCGACCGGCGGCACGCAACGCGTTCGCCTTGGCCGTGATCGCCATCGTGGCGGACTCGGATAGGGTCGCCAAACGTTGTGAGATGCCCGGGGTCGCTGCCTGGTTCACTTCGTAGAGGTTAGAGGGCGCAGGAGGGCAGAAAGACGGTCCGGTCCGGTCGGTATTCTCCCCTCCCATGGCCGAGATACTTCTGCTGCGCCACGCCAAGTCGGACCATCCTCCGGGGATGACCGACCGGAGTCGTCCGCTCACTGGTCGCGGCGAGCGGTCGGCATATGCCATCGGCCGGGCTATCTCGGAGTTCGGGGCCACGCCCGACCTGATCCTGACATCACCGGCGCGACGCGCCGCCGACACCGCCTCCCTGGCGCGAGACGGCGGTGGTTGGTCGGCATCCATCATCGCCGTCGAGGACTTCTACGGGACCGGGGTCACCACTGTGTTCGAAGCCCTCTCCGATCACACGGCAGTGGATCGGATCCTCGCCGTCGGCCACGAACCGACCTGGTCGGCGACGGTGTCGGCCCTGATCGGGGGCGGCGCCGTCCACATGGTCACGGCCGCGGTCGCCTGTGTTGAAACCGCGCTTCCCGCCAGCCCCGGCTCGGGCTGGCTGCGGTGGATGCTCCATCCCCGTCTCTTCACCGACCCGGCGTGAGGGCCCGTTCCCTCGGCGTCGCGATGGCGTTCCTGACCGTCACCCGTCTGGTGGTGAACACGGCTCATCGGTTCGTCTTCCCCTTCCTGCCTGCGATCAGCCGCGGTCTCGGTATCTCGCTGGCCCAAGGTGGGCTGCTGATGTCGGCCCGTTCGGTCGCCTTCGTGGCAACTCCTGCGATTGTGGCCACCGCTGGACGCGGCGAGCGTCGCGTCCGGCTCGGAGTCTGGGCACTCGGAATGATGTCCGTCGGCGCTCTGATCACGGCGGCAACCGGAGTCTACGCCGGGGCCTTCGTCGGATTCATCCTGCTCGGACTGGGCAAACCGTCGTTCGATGCGGCCGCCCAGTCCTATGTCGCCGACAGAACTCCGTACGAGCGCCGTGCCCGCTACATGTCGATTCTCGAACTCACCTGGGCGGGGGGGCTGCTGGTGGGAGCTCCGCTGGCAGGCTGGCTGATCGATGGCTTCGGATGGGAGGCACCGTTCTGGCTCGTGGGCGTGCTGTTCGCGATCACGATGTTGGCGGCTCCGGCGCTGCTGGAGGCCGACATCCCGCAGGAACCCTCCGAGCGGAGCCGCCTGTCATTGGACCACACTCGCTGGGCACTGCTCATCACCGCGGCACTCTTTTCGTTCGCAGCCGAGACGACCTTTATCGTCTTCGGAGCTTGGCTAGAAGGCGGATTCGGCCTCTCGCTGGCCGCCATCGGCTTGGCCTCGACATTGATCGCCCTGGCCGAAATGACCGGTGAAGGAGCCGTGCTGGCATTCGCCGATCGCGTCGGCAAGTTACGGATGGTCGGCTGGGGCCTGGGAGCCTCCGCCATCGGATATGTGACGCTGGCGCCGGCGAGTTCATCACTTCCGTTGGGTCTCGCAGCGCTCGCCGCCACCTTCGTGGCGTTCGAGATCACCATCGTGTCGACGATCCCGCTCGCCTCCGAGTTGGCCCCCGGAGCTCGCAGTCGGTACCTGGCCTTGTTGATGGTGGCGCTCGGAATCGGCAGAAGCATCGGTGACCTGGTGGGCCCGGCTCTGTTCACATGGCAAGGGATGCCGGCCAATGCACTGGTATCGGCGCTCGGGGCGATCGCCGCGTTGGCGGTGATCCTCACCGTCGGCCGGACCAGGAGCTAGAGAATCCTCAGAGCAGAGCTATCCGTTCTGCCAGCAGCCGGAAGAAGCGATCCGCGTCGATGTCTTGCATAACCGTGGCATTCGGGGCGTCGTCGGTGGCCCCCCACCAGTCGACGACGGTCATTCCCATCGTCAACTCAGAGCCCGTTTCGATGCGAACCGGGACCGTCTTGCCTCCGAACATTTCGGGTTCGAGTAGGTAGGCGATCACACACGGGTCGTGCAGGGGGCCTCCCCCCAAC
>JAZGCP010000237.1:0-3982 GCA_036477035.1 Acidimicrobiia bacterium
GTCTGGTACTACGGACTGGAACACTCATGGATCTCATCCTCGTCGGGCCCGGGAGAGCGGGCTCGTCCCTCGCTCTACGGTCGATCGCAGCGGGCCATCGGATTGTCGGCGTACTGGCACGCGACGCCGAGACGTCGGAGTCTGCTGCCGAGCGGCTCGATTCGTCGCCCCTGCAATGGGGCAGTGCTCTGCCCAAGGCCGACCTGCTCGTTGTCGCGGTACGAGATGACTCGATCTCCGAAGTGGCCGAACTCCTGTCTTCGACCGTCGGCAAGGTCGAAGGCGCGGTACACGTGTCCGGGTCGGTACCGATCGCGGCTCTCGCTGCACTCGACGGACCCATGCTCGGGTCGTTTCATCCTCTACAGACCCTTCCCAACCCCGAGGCAGGTGCCGCGCGGCTCGAAGGAGCATGGGTGGGTGTGACCGCCAACGAGGACTACTTGGCCGACCGGCTGTTTTCTCTGGCGACTTCGCTGGGAATGCATCCCTTCGAATTGGACGACGAGGCGAAGCCGCTCTATCACGCCGCGGCCGCAGCTGCAGCCAACTACCCCTTGGCCGCTCTCGCAATGTCGCACCGATTGTTCGAAGCAGCCGGAGTTCCCTTTGCCGCAGCGCGTCCTCTGGTCGAGGCCGTGGTAGCGAATGCCTTTGACCTGGGACCGCAGGCTGCGCTGACCGGCCCGATCGTGCGGGGCGACCTCGGGACGGTGCGCTCTCAACTGGCGGCGATCGAGGCCGCCGCTCCCGACCTGCTTGCAGCTTTCAAGGCGTTCGGCAGGCTCACCGCGGCCACGGTCGGCGCCTCCGATGAGATGGATGAGGCCTTGGCGTGAAGATCGTAAAGACCTTTGTGGACGTTCGGTCCGAAGTCGCCGGCGCCTCGGTTGTTCTGGTCCCCACAATGGGGTTTTTGCACGAAGGTCATGTGTCCCTCTTGGAACTTGCCCACGGCTTGGAGGGCCGGGTGGTGATGAGCCTGTTCGTCAATCCTCTCCAATTCGATCGTTCGGCCGACCTGGAGCGGTATCCGCGAGATCTGGAGCGCGACGCCGAAATCGCGGTGGCCGCCGGAGTCGATTTCCTGTTTGCTCCAGCCGTCGAAGAGATGTACCCGTCTTCGCCGCGTACCCGGGTGAGGGTCGACTCGGTGTCCGAAGGCATGGAAGGCGAGCACCGGCCGGGTCACTTCGAGGGAGTGGCCACGGTGGTCGCCAAGCTGTTTGCGGGTATTCGGCCCGACACGGCGGTATTCGGCCGCAAGGACGCACAGCAGTTGGCCGTCGTCCGACGGCTGACGGCCGATTTGTCGTTTCCGGTCGAGATCATCGGGGCGCCGACGGTGCGGGCGCCGGATGGTCTGGCGGTGTCGAGTCGCAACGTCTTCATTGCCGAGGATGATCGGGAAGCCGCTCTCGGGCTGTCGTCCGGTCTCTTTGCAGCGGCCGAAGCTGTGGCGGCGGGCGAGCGCAACGCGGTTCGGCTGGAGTCGCTCGTGCGAGATCGACTCGCCGATGCTCAGGTTGAGTACGTCACCCTGGCAGATGCCTTCGAGGCCGAGCCCATCGACACCCTCGATCGCGAAGCCTTCCTTGCCGTCGCTGCTCGAGTTGGTGAGGTGAGGCTGATAGACAACATCGTCGTGTGGCCGGACGGGTCGACCGACACCGGTGTCAGACTCGAGGGACCATCGATGCTCAGGAGGGCGTGAGGATGCTGATTGCGATCGACGTGGGGAACACCCAGACCGTCATGGGCCTGTTTGTCGGCGACGAACTGGTCGATTCCTGGCGGCTGTCGACCGACCCGGTTCGTACGGCCGATGAGTACCGGCTGTTTCTTGCCGGGCTGCTACGCCAGGACGGCTACCGCCTCGAGGAGGTCGATGGGGTTGCGCTTTCCAGCGTGGTGCCCACTGCGAAGCAGGCGATGATCCGGGTGGCTGAAGACCTGGTCGAGGGACCGCTCGTTGTCGTAGGACCCGGAGTACGTACCGGCCTGCCAATCAACATCGACAATCCGCGCGAAGTTGGGGCGGATCGAGTGGTCAACTCGGTGGCGGCCTCGGCCAAGTACGGAGCGCCTGTGGTGGTGGTCGACTTCGGGACGGCCACCAACATGGATGTGGTGGACCCCTCTGGGGCATACATCGGTGGTGTTATTGCTCCCGGACTCGAGATCTCCCAATCCGCTCTCATCGACGCTACGGCTGCGCTGCGCCGGGTGGATCTCGAGCCGCCGCGGGCGCCGATCGGAAAGAACACGGTTGAGGCGATCCAGAGCGGGCTCCTCTATGGGCATGCCGGGCTGGTTGACGGAATCGTCGCCCGGATTATCGAGGAGATGGACGTTGCCCCTGCTGTCGTTGCCACAGGAGGTCTCGCCTCTACCATCGTTCCCCACTGCCGGACCGTCGACCAGGTGGACGACACACTTACGCTCGACGGGCTCCGGATCATCTATGAAATGAACCGCGAGGAGTAACGATGGGTGACGGCGACGAGCGGTCTTCGCTCGACGAGAACCCGCTCACCGCTGCCCGGCTCGCCAAGATCGAAGAGCTGCGGTCGGCTGGTGTCGAGCCTTATCCATACCGATTCGAGCGCAGCGCCTATGCCGCCGACCTGCGCCACCGGCACCGCGAACTAGAACCGGAGGCCAGGACGGGGGAGCGTGTCGTCGTAGCGGGCCGGCTGATGGGGATGCGCGATATCGGCTCCCTGGCGTTCGGCGTGCTGGCCGATCCAACGGGCCGCATCCAACTGTTCGCCGAAGAGAGCGTCCTCGACGAGGGCTTCGGCGCATTCACCGGTCTGGATGTAGGAGATTGGATCGGAGCGGAAGGTGAGGTGGTCACGACACGCCGCGGTGAGCTGAGCGTTCGGGTGGAGCGGTTCACGCTGCTTGCCAAGGGATTGCGGCCGCTTCCCGAGAAGTGGCATGGCCTCAAGGATGTCGAGCAGCGTTACCGACAGCGGTATGTGGATCTCATGGTCAATGAGCGAGCCAGGCAGGTCGCTCTCGACCGAATCACCATTGTCGAGTCGCTGCGCCGCTCACTGAAGGAACGTGGCTTCCTCGAAGTGGAGACTCCCACGCTGCACACGTTGCCCACCGGTGCCCTGGCTCGGCCTTTCGACACTCACCACGACGCTCTCGGCATCGACATGCACCTGCGGATAGCTCTGGAACTGTATCTCAAGCGGTTGGTTGTCGGTGGTATGGAGCGGGTTTTCGAGATCGGAAGGGTGTTTCGCAACGAGGGCGTTTCGACCACCCACAACCCTGAGTTCACGATGCTGGAGGTGTACCAGGCACTTGCCGACTACACCGACATGATCGAACTCACCGAAGCGTTGGTGGTCGAGGCGGCAAAGGCCGTTCTCGACGGAACTGAGGTGGTCTACAAAGGGAAGGCGCTGTCGTTGGCCGCGCCGTGGGCTCGACTCGACTACTTCGGCAGTGTGACCGAAGCGACCGAGGTCGACTGGTCGCCCGATATGGACATCGAGGTTGCTCGCGCCGCGGCCGGTGCCGCCGGCGTCGAGATCGAGGAGGGGTGGGGTGTCGGCAAGCTGGCGGAGGCGGTGTTCGGCGCCCTGGTCGAGCCGACGCTTTGGAACCCGACGATCGTGCTCAACTTCCCCAAGGAGATCTCACCGTTGGCGAGAGAGCACCGATCCAGTCCCGGGGTGGTCGAACGGTTCGAGGTGATCGTCGCCGGCACCGAACTCGCCAATGCGTTCAGCGAGCTGAATGATCCCGTCGAGCAGCGGGTACGTTTCGAGGAGCAGGTGGAGGCCAGAGCTGCCGGCGACGATAAAGCCCACCCGATGGACGAGGATTATTTGAGAGCTCTCGAGTACGGATTGCCGCCGACGGGTGGCATGGGCCTGGGCGTCGATCGACTCGTCATGTTTCTCACCGGCGAGGAATCGGTGCGGGAGGTCATTCTCTTTCCCCATCTCCGACCCGAGGC
>JAZGCP010000238.1:0-3875 GCA_036477035.1 Acidimicrobiia bacterium
TTCACGCCGAGGGCTCAGTGCTGCAGACGGTGATTGGTCTCGCCGAGTCGCTCGATCGGCCGATTCATGTATGTCACGTCGCCGACGCCAACGATATTTCCCTCGTCGCCGCCGCCAAGGATCGGGGGATGCGGATCACCTGCGAGGTCACTCCGCATCATCTGTTCCTGGACGTCACTAGCCCACTCGCATCGGGTCGAGCCGAAGTACGGCCCCGGCTGGGCACACCCGATGACCGACGGGCCCTGTGGGAGCACCTCGAAGTGATCGATTGCTTTGCTACCGATCACGCTCCCCACACCCTGGCCGAGAAGGATGGACTCGACCCTCCGCCCGGATTCCCCGGTCTGGAGACGGCCCTTCCGCTCCTTCTCACCGCGGTGGAAGACGGATCACTCACGATCGGCGACATAGTCGAGCGTTTTCACGTCCGGCCGGTTGAGATCTTCGGACTGCCTACCGACGCCGACACCTGGACTGAAGTCGATGTCGATGCGATGTACGAGATCGAAGCTTCTGGGGAAAGTCGGAGTAGCTGGACCCCGTTTGCCGGGAGGCCGGTGCGGGGAAGGGTCGCACGAGTGGTGATTCGCGGTGAGGTCGCTTATGAGCAAGGAAAGGTGGTCGCGGGTCCGGGCACGGGTCGTGACGTGAGATTGGGAGGTAGAGGCATCTGATGACAGTGACACGGGACAGGAAAAAGGTGAGGGCCGAGCACATTCCGTTCGGAGACCAGCGGAATTCGCCGTTCTATGGGAGGGACATTGTCTCGGTGAGGCAGTTCTCCGACGAGGACCTCGCCTACATCTTCGATGTCGCCCACGAGATGCGCGAGATGGTGTCTCGGATAGGCGCATTCGACCTGCTGAAGGGCAAATTGCTCGCCAACCTCTTCTATGAGCCGTCGACTCGAACGTCGGCCTCTTTTACTGCCGCCATGGAACGACTGGGTGGCAGTGTCATTCCGATCAATGAGGTCAAGTATTCGTCGGTGTCGAAGGGGGAGTCGTTGCCGGACACCGTTCGCTCGTTGGAGGCATACGTCGACGTGATCGTGTTGCGACACCCCGAGGAGGGCGCAACCGCACTGGCGGCTCAGTACACCAAGAAGCCGATCATCAATGCGGGTGACGGCGTTGGTGAGCATCCGACGCAGGCACTGCTCGACCTGTTCACGATTCTCGAGGAGTTGGGAGAGGTGGACGGTCTTACGATCACGCTGGTCGGAGATCTCAAGTACGGGCGGACCGTGCATTCGCTGGCGCGGCTCCTGTCGCGCTACCAGGTGGCACTCAACTACGTCTCACCGGACATTCTCCCGATGCCCGACAAGATCGTGGCCGAGATAGAAGAGACCGGGACTCCCCAGACGGTCTACACCAACCTCGAGGATGTCATCGGGGACAGCGACGTCGTATATGTGACCCGGGTGCAGAAGGAGCGGTTCGAGAATCCTGCCGACTACGACGCCGTCGCCGGGGCGTACGTGATCTCGCCGGAGACGATGAAGTCGGCCAAGGACCGGATGGTGCTGATGCACCCCTTGCCGCGGGTCAACGAGATCAGCATCGACGTGGACGACGACCCCCGGGCTGCCTACTTTCGTCAGATGGAATACGGCATGTATGTCCGGATGGCCTTGCTGGCACTGGTGCTCGGAAAGGCGTGACGACGGGCTTCTTCGACCAACTCGACGCACGGGTCGCCGCCACCGGCTCCTTGCTGTGTGTCGGTCTGGATCCGCGTGACGTCACTCCGATCAAGGCGTTGGCGGGGTGCCGAGCGATCATCTAAGCCACCGCTTCTCACGTGGCCGCCTTCAAGCCGAACAGTGCTTTCTTCGAGGCGATGGGACCGGAGGGCATCGAGGTGCTGATCGAGGTGGTGGAGTCGATCCCGGACGAGATCCCGGTGCTGCTCGATGCCAAGCGGGGTGACATCTCCTCCACGGCGGCGGCATATGCAGTTGCGGCGTTCGACACGATCGGAGCCGGAGCCGTCACCGTCAGCCCTTACTTGGGAGCCGACGCCTTCGATCCGTTCCTGCAGCATGAGGGACGCGCCATCTTTGTCTTGTGTCGTACCTCGAATCCGGGCGGAGCCGACTTCCAAGAGATGGAGCTGTCCTCGGGTGACCCCTTGTATCTGGCTGTGGCGCGAGCCGTGGCGGCGCTGCCGACGGATCGTGTCGGGCTGGTCGTCGGGGCCACCGAACCGGAGGCCATGGCCAGGGTCCGTCGTGCGGTCCCCAGGCATTGGATCCTGGCGCCCGGTGTCGGCGCTCAGGGAGGGTCGCTGGAGTCGACTGTCGCCGCGGGGATCCGTGTTGACGGATCCGGTCTGCTGTTGCCGGTGTCGCGGGTGATTGCGGATGCACCAAATCCGGAATCGGTGGTGATCGAGCTGAATGGCGCGGTGAGTCGAGCCCGCCACCGGGCGGCGACGGTCGGACCTGGATCTGAACCGAGTCTGGCGGTCGAGTTGTTCGATGCCGGCTGCATCCGACTCGGCGACTTCGAACTGAAGTCGGGTGCTCGCTCACCGATCTATCTCGACCTGCGGATCTTGGCCGGTCACCCCACGCTGCTGCGTCGCGTTGCTGCTCAATACCTCCCGCTGGTGGGGTCGCCGACCCGTATCGCCGGAGTTCCGTTGGCGGGACTCCCCATCGCGACCGCGGTGTCGCTGGTATCGGCCATTCCGCTGGTCTATGCGCGACCAGAGCAGAAGGACCACGGGACAAGATCGACCATCGAAGGACCATTCGAAGTAGGCGATCGGGTGGTCGTGATCGACGATGTCGCCACCAGCGGATCGAGCGTGCTCGATGCCGTGGACCGGCTGCGGGGTGCGGGCCTTATCGTCGAGCGAGCGGTGGTACTGATCGATCGGGAGGGTGGCGCCGGTGCGGCACTCGCAGAACAGGGCATACGACTGAACTCCGTGATGAAGCTGTCGGACGTAGTCGGGTTGCTGCTCGAAGCCGGACGCATATCCGAAGGCGAGGCGCGGCGGGTTCGCGAGTTCCTGGCGGGCTGAGATGTATCGGGCCCTGCGCAGCATCGCTTTTCGCTTCGATCCGGAACTGGTGCACACCGCGGGTCTCCTCGGATACCGGATGCCCCGGATTCATCGTCGGCCTTCTGGGGGATCGGTGTCGACGATGGGAATCGAATTCCCCAACGTGGTCGGACTGGCCGCCGGTTACGACAAGGATGGACGTGCCTGGCGCGGCCTGGCAGCCATCGGATTTGGCCACATCGAGGTGGGCACGGTCACACCGCAACCGCAGGCGGGCAATCCGCGCCCGCGAATCTTTCGTAAGCCGGGCGATCGGGCTCTCATCAATCGAATGGGGTTTCCCAACGATGGCGCCGAGACGGTGGCGAGCAGGCTCGGTGGCCGACGGCCGGATGGGCTGGTACTCGGGGTTTCTATCGGGCCCAACGGGTTCAGTGACCCCGGTCAAGCCGCCCTCGATTACGAGACTTTGATTGATCGATTTGCACCGCTGGCCGACTACCTGGCAGTAAATGTGAGCTCGCCCAACACTCCGGGCCTGCGCTCGCTCGAATCGGGTTCTGAACTGGAGGAGTTGTTGCACCGTTTGGTGGCACGCCGCGATCGGGCGGTGGCAACCCTCGACAGGGTGTTGCCGCTGGTCGTAAAGCTGTCGCCCGACTCGGAAGACCTGGTGTCGACGGTGGCTGCGATCGATCAAAGCGGAGTGGATGGGGTCATCGTGACCAACACCACCAACCGGCGACCCGGTGTCACCTCGTCCGAGAGTGGCGGTCTGAGCGGTGCCCCGCTGGGTGCGCTGAGCCTGGAGACGCTGCGTCGGGTCCGGGAACTGACCGAACTCCCGCTCATTG
>JAZGCP010000239.1:0-20589 GCA_036477035.1 Acidimicrobiia bacterium
ATGAGCGATTCCACCACCATCAAGGTCAAGATCGGCGTCACGTTCGCCCCCCGTGAGATCGAAATCGAGATCGAAGACGTGGAGGCGTTCGTATCCGATTTCGATGCCGCCATGAGCAGTGATTCGAGGGTGTGGTGGATCATCGATTCCAGCGGCCGTCGCCGCGGCCTCGTCGCCGACAAGGTTTCGTATGTGGACATCGAGCCCCCGCTGGATCGCACAGTGGGGTTTGGGTAGGCGGCGGCAGCCGCCGCCTACCGCAATTAGTCCTTGGTCTTTAGTCTTTAGTAGTCCTTAGTTCAGCGTTCTCTTCCTAATGACTAAGGACTAACGACTAACGGCTAAAGAAAGAAGCCTCGCCGGGTGGCGAGGCCTCGTTCGATTTCGGGATTCCCCCCGGTTGAAGTGCGTCGACGCTATGAAGCGCGGCGGCGCCGCTCGGCGAGCCAGCGCTTGCGTAGCCGACGCCGCTCGTCCTCTGCGTAGCCCCCCCATACTCCGGCTTCCTGGTTGGTCTCCAGGGCGTAGTTCAGGCATTCCTCCAGGACCGAGCAATATTCGCAGATGACCTTGGCGGCCTCGATCTGGTCAACGGCTGGACCGGTGGTCCCGATCGGGAAGAAGAGATCCGGTTCCGAGTCACGGCAAGCCGAGAGCTCTCTCCAATCGGTGATAGTCAGCATTGGTTTCTTTCTGTCTATTCGTAGCCAACGGCCCATGAATGTGAATTCATTCACAAGCCGCAGGGCAACGATAGGGGCAGGTATCCGGCGGGTCAAGCAGTTTTTTCTGACCTACCGGCCTTGTGCGATCAAGCGTCTCTCCATGAGCCGGCCAGAAGGTCGGTACATGGCCTCCAGCCGGTTACGATTCCGCCGTTATGTCTATCCACGACGAGCTCATCGAGGAGCTCAAAGACGCAATGCGGGCTAAAGATCGGCGCCGGCTCGACGTCATCAGACAGGTCGAGACCGAAGTGTCGCGCGCCCGCTCCGTCAAGGGTTTCGACGGAGATCCTCAAGGCGACGAGCTATACGGCGTCGTCATCGCCGCCTATGTGAAGAAGATGGCCAAGGCTCGTGAGGAGTTTCTGGCCGCCGGCGATCGCGGTACGGAACAAGCCGAGAAACTCGCTTACGAGGTCGATTACCTCAGCCACTGGGCTCCCCGGTCGCTCTCCGACGAAGAGACCCGCGAGGTCGTTCGGGTGGCGATCATGGAACTCAAGGCCGACGATCCGAAGCAGTTGGGTCAGGTCATCGGCCATGTCATGAAGAACGGACCATCTGGGATGGATGGGTCGTTGGTGAGCCGCTTTGTCAGGGAGGCCCTGGAGGCTGGCTGAGCGGAAGCTTGCAGACTTCAGACTTCAGACTCTGAAACGAGCAAAGCTCGTTTCAGCCTGCTTTCCGCTTGGCCTTGGTGGCTTCGACGCTCGCCTTGAGTGCTTCCATCAGGTCGACTACCCCGCTCGGCTGAGGGGCGGCATCCGAAGAGACGATCTCTTCGCCCTGAATCTTGCGTTCCGCCAGTTCCTGGACCGCCTCACGTGACTCGTCGACCCACTCGCTGGGGTCGAACGGCATCGTGAGGTTGTCGATGATCATCTCGGCCATCTTGAGTTCCTGGGCGCTGACCTCGACTTCGGTATCGATTGCTTCGAATTCGGGCTCGCGGATCTCGTCCGGCCAATACATGGTCTCCATGACGATTACCCCGTCTTCGGCGCGCAGTGTCGCCGGATACTCCCGGTCCCTGATGGCCACCCTTGCCAGGCCAACCATGGCGCGCTCCTCCAGTGCCGCCTGCAGGATCTTGTAGGCCTTGATCCCCGTCTGTTCGGGGGCGAGGTAGTAGGAAGCCCGGTAGTAAATCGGATCGATCTCCTCCGACTTTACGAACTGGATGACGTCGACCAGGCCGGAGCCCTTCGTCTTGAGCGCCTGTTCGAGTTCCTCGTCGGTAAAGACCACGTAGCGGTCCTTTTCGATTTCATACCCTTTGACGATCTTTTCAAAGGGGACTTCCTCACCATCCGCCTCTGCCACCCGCTTGTAACGCACCCGAGAGTGATCGCCTTCGCGCAGCTGGCGGAACTTGGGGCGTTTGTTCTCGGTGGCGGTGTACAGGCCGACGGGGATCGTCACCAGGCCGAACGAGATGGCACCCTTCCAAATTGGTCGCATCGTGGATTCCAGGGGTTGCGAACCACTGGATCATACGCGGCAGACCATTCTGATACCGTTCCGCCCTCCCGACTCGGACCCTGCGTGGACAACACGGTTCCCACACTCGACGGCATCGAGCCGCCCCAAGCAATGGATCGCAAGACATTGGTCGTCTTCGTCTCGACGATGCTGCTCTTGGTCGTGTTCAATTATTGGGGCCTGCCTTCGCGCTTCGCCGGTACGTCGTTCCACCAGGGGTTGGCCGACCGGCTCGGCGAGGGATACCGCGCTTACTTTCTGCTGCTGCCGTACCAGTTCTGGGGTGTCTCCAGCCTGGTGATTCGAGTCCTGGCCCCACTCGTCGTCATCACCATCATTCTCCGGGAGTCTCCACGAGACTGGGGCTTCCAACTCACCGGCCAATGGAAGCACCTCCGTCCTTACGTGTGGTTCCTGGCTGCGATGCTCCCGGTTCTGTTCCTGGCGTCGTCACTCGGGTCGTTCCAGGCCAAGTACCCGCTCTATCCGCTGGCGGTAGAGGGTGGCTGGCACTTCTGGGGATACCAACTCTTCTACGGAATGCAGTTCCTCGGCCTGGAGGCGTTCTTCAGGGGCTTCATGGTGTTCGGGCTGTATCCGCGGCTGGGCATGTACGCGGTTCCGGTGATGGTGATTCCGTACACGATGATCCACTTCGGCAAGCCGGCTCCGGAGACGTTTGCGGCGATCCTGGCCGGGTTCATCCTCGGCTACCTGGCGCTCAAGTCACGCTCGTTCCTGTGGGGTTGGATGCTCCACTGGGGAGTGGCAATCACCATGGATCTGTTGGTGATCGGCCGCGAATTCGGATTCAGCAATATCGACCGGGTGATCTTCTAGGCCCGGCTGTCGTCGGCCAACTCATGGGGCAGATTCGACCACACCACGCTGATCAGGAAGATGCCGCTGAGTGCCAGTAGCACGCCGCCGTCTTCCACCGCGATCTGGAGAACATGAGGCAATACAGTGCCGATGGTGTCGACCACCACCGCGAAGAAGAGGAACACGGCGACCGCCGGCACCATCATCGACGTGAGAATGGATGGGGAACGGCCCCGGTCGCGCCGCTCCGCCACGAGGAGCGCGGTCTCGGCTGGAGGAATGCCATGCGGCCGGTGAACCAAGCAGTGGGAGGGGGTAGTTTCTGGGTATGAGCACATTCACCTCCGACTTCGCCACCCGCACCGCTGCTCTCGCCGATGAGGGGTTGTTCAAGGCGGAACGGGTCATCTCGTCATCCCAGGACGCCCATATCCGCCTGGCCGACGGGTCTGAGGTGATAAACATGTGTGCCAACAACTACCTGGGCCTCGCCAACCACCCGGCATTGGTGGAGGCCGCCCACAAGGCTCTCGACACGTATGGCTACGGTATGGCCTCGGTGCGCTTCATTTGTGGCACCCAGACAGTGCACCGGGAGCTGGAGGAGCGGATCTCAGCCTTCCTGGGCACCGAGGACACCATCCTGTACTCGTCATGCTTCGATGCCAACACGGGCTTGTTCGAGACCATCCTCGACGAGCATGATGCGGTCGTTTCGGATTCGCTCAACCACGCCTCGCTCATCGACGGGATCCGGCTCTGCAAGGCGCGGCGTCTCCGCTTTGCCAACGGGGACGTGTCCGATCTCGAAGCCAAACTCGGCGAGGCGGCCGACTCGCGCTACCGACTCATCGTGACCGACGGCGTCTTCTCGATGGACGGCATCCTGGCCGATGTGCCGGCCATCGCCGATCTGGCAGACCGGCATGACGCCATGGTGATGGTCGACGACTCGCACGCGGTCGGGTTTGTAGGCGAGCGGGGCCACGGCACGGCCGAAGCCACCGGGGCTGAAGGCCGGGTCGATATCTTCACCGGCACCTTCGGGAAGGCTCTCGGGGGTGCGTCCGGCGGCTACACCAGTGGGCGAACCGAGATGATCGGTTGGCTGCGTCAGCGGTCGCGTCCCTATCTGTTCTCCAACTCTCTGGCTCCTGTCATCGCGGCGACGACGTTGCGGGCTCTGGACCTCATAGAGGAATCCGACGAATTACGGGTCGGGTTGGCCTCCAATGCGGCGCTATTCCGCCAGGGGATGGATGCGGCGGGCTTCACGCTGGCGGGAGCCGGCCACCCCATCATTCCGGTGATGCTGGGCGATGCCAAGCTCGCCTCGGAGATGGCGACCCGACTGCTCGATGCCGGCATATATGTGATCGGGTTTTCGTTTCCCGTCGTCCCCAAGGGAGAGGCGCGCATCCGCACCCAGATGTCTGCCGCCCATTCAGTCGACGACATTGGCCGGGCGGTCGAGGCATTTACCAGGATTGGTCGAGAGATGGGGATCGTGGCGTGAAGGCACTCGTCAAATCCAAGGCCGAGCCGGGGCTGTGGATGGAGGACATCGAGACTCCACGACCGACTGATCGCGATGTCCTCATCAAGGTGCGTAAGACGTCGATCTGTGGAACCGATCTCCACATCTACGACTGGGATCAGTGGGCCCAGGAAACGATCCCGGTCCCGATGGCGGTCGGCCACGAGTTCATGGGTGAGATAGTCGGGCTGGGCCCCGAGGTTCACGGACTGGAGGTCGGCGCTCGGGTGGCCGGCGAGGGCCACATAACGTGCGGGCACTGTCGCAATTGCCGCGCCGGACGCCGTCACTTCTGCCACAACCACCTCGGACTGGGCTTGACTCGGCCCGGTGCCTTTGCGGAGTACGTGACGCTGCCGGCCGAGAACGTCTTTCCGATCCCGGAGCACATTCCCGACGACATCGCTTCGGTGCTCGATCCGCTCGGGAATGCGACTCACACCGTGCTGGCCTTCGAGGTGGTGGGTGAAGACGTTCTGGTGACCGGGGCGGGTCCGATCGGTTTGATGGCGGCGGCTATCGCTCGTCATGTCGGAGCCCGGTTCATCGTCATCACCGACGTAAACCCCTATCGGCTCGAACTGGCGAAAGGGTTCGGGGTCGACCGGGCTGTGGACGTTCGAGCGGAGGACTTGGATGCGGTGGCGGCCGAGCTCGGTATGACCGAGGGTTTCGACGTCGGCATGGAGATGTCCGGCAACGAGAAGGCCTTCAACCAAATGCTGGAAGCCATGAACCACGGCGGCAAGGTGGCGGTGCTCGGGATTCCCCCCGGCGACGTCACCGTCGAAATGAACGAGGTCATCTTCAAAGGCCTGACCGTCAAGGGGATCTACGGGCGTCGGATCTTCGAGACCTGGTACAAGGCGGCTGCGATGCTGCAGAGCGGACTCGACATATCGGCCATAGTCACTCACCGGTACCCGATCGACGACTTCGAGACGGCATTTTCGATGGTGGCGTCTGGACAGTGCGGCAAGGTCGTGCTTGATTGGAACACGTGATGGATCTCGCGCTCGATCAGGCCCGTCGAATCGTCGACGCCGCGTTGCAGCACGGTCGTCAGGCGGGCCTGGCACCACTGGCGGTGGCGGTACTCGACGCCGGCGGCCATCTCAAGGCATTTGGCCGTGAGGACGGCGCCGGGATCATCCGTCCCCAGATCGCCATCGGCAAGGCATGGGGCGCCTTGGGTATGGGGATGGGTACACGGGCCCTCGCCGACAAGTCCTCCGAGTTTCTCGGGGCGCTGGCAGCGATGTCCGGCGGCAAGGTCGTGCCGTCCCCGGGCGGTGTTCTGATCCTCAGCGACGACCGCCTCATCGGGGCGGTAGGCGTCACCGGGGATAGCGGTACCAACGATGAGTCGTGTGCGCTGGCGGGGATCGAGGCAGCCGGGTTGGAGGCAGACGCCGGATGATGGTGCACCCTTGGCCCCACCGGACCGAGCGGGTGCTCGGCAGCATGATTCGACGCGACGAAATGGGAGCGACATGCGGCGCAAGGTGATCGTTATTGGGGCAGCCGGACGGGACTTCCACAACTTCAACACCCGGTATCGAGACGACGAGACAACCGAGGTCGTGGCCTTCACCGCTGCTCAGATACCGGGTATTGAAGGTCGGAGGTATCCGGTCGAGTTGGCCGGGCCCCTCTATCCCGACGGAATCCCCATCTACTCCGAAGACGATCTGCCGCGCCTCATCGGGGAGTTGGAGGTCGATGAGTGTGCGTTTTCCTACAGCGATATTTCGTACGCGCACGTCATGCGAGTGAGCGCCATCGTTATGGCGGCCGGCGCTTCATTCACCCTGCTCGGTCCTTCCGACACCCAGATCCGCAGCACCAAGCCGGTGGTAGCGGTATGTGCGGTTCGTACCGGAGCAGGAAAGAGTCAGACGGCCCGGCGGGTAGTTGAGGTCCTCATGAGCAAGGACCTCAAGGTGGTCGTTATCAGGCACCCGATGCCGTACGGCAATCTCGCCGCACAAAAGGTGCAGCGTTTCGCCGAGCTGGCAGACCTGGAGAAGCACGACTGCACCATCGAGGAGATGGAGGAGTACGAGCCGCACATTGTGCGGGGCAATGTGATCTACGCCGGGAACGATTACGAGGCGATCGTCCGTGCCGCCGAGAACGACCCCGACGGGTGCGACGTCATCGTCTGGGACGGCGGCAATAACGACGTCTCGTTCTACGAAACCGATCTCCTCATCACGGTCGTAGACCCGCACCGGCCCGGACACGAGCTGGCCTATTACCCCGGCGAAGTGAATTTCCGCCGAGCCAACGTGATCGTCATGAACAAGATGGACAGCGCCGGGCGCGAGGGAATCGACGAGGTGAAGGCAAACATCGCCGAGCACAATCCGACCGCCACCGTCATCGAGGCGGCCTCTCCGCCGGTGCTCGAAGATCCCGACATCGTGCGCGGCAAGAGGGTTCTGGTGGTAGAGGACGGACCGACCCTCACGCACGGTGGCATGAAGATCGGAGCCGGAGTGGTGGCGGCGATGCAGCATGGTGCGGCAGCCTTCGTGGACCCGCGTCCATACCTGGTCGGCAGCATCGTCGAGACCTTCGAGGAGTATCCCGACATCGGGACGGTGCTCCCGGCGATGGGGTATGGAGCCGACCAGATCAAGGATCTTCAGGCGACGATCAACGCCACCGATTGCGACGTTGTGGTTATCGGCACGCCGATCGACCTCACCCGCGTCCTTGAAATCGAGAAGCCGCATACCCGAGTGACATACGACCTCGACGAAATCGGCCATCCCGACATGGACGATGTACTCACCGGGTTCGTGGAGGTTTTGGGACTGGCGTAGAGCCCCGGTCCAACAAACTCGTCCGGTCCAAAGCGCTCGAGGCGGCATCACACTCCATCCCCGGCATTCTCTGGCCGCACGTGTGGGCGGGGAAAACTGCGACTGGGCGTCGCACCGGCGCCGGCCCTGGGCACGCTCCGAATGAGCGGAGTAGGTTCGCATCCGCGAATACAGAGACCTAGGGAAGCCTCGGGCACCACAGCCGGCGCGCTGCCGGTGGTGTTCAGGTTCACGGGGTGGGGCCCGATGACGGAGATCTACGAATTCTGGAATGCCATGTGGCACGAGGCATGGGCGCCATGGGATGGTCTGTGGCTGTTCCAACTCAACCAGCGACCGATTGACCGCGCCTTGGGCGCCGATTCGACCTCGCAGCCCGCCACATCGGCGTCGCAGGGCCGGCAGTTGGGTGCCGTCTTCGTGGACGGCTTGATGGCACAAGCAACGTAAGGGAAACCTGCGACCCTGCCGTCATCTTGGTGTCGTCTCATGATCGGTCGCCGGAATTGGCGCCCCGCCGCGGGTTGATGCTCGCTCCTGAAGCGGGATCGGGTCACGAGCCGGTCCCGGAGCCTCCTTGGGCCGTTTGTGTACGGTGGTGGTGCGGGCGATTGAGGAGTAACCGAGATGGCAACCGTTAGATACCTGGTGGATGATGTGGGCGAAGCCGTCGACTTCTACGTCTCGAAACTTGGTTTTGAACTCGATCAGCAATTCGGTGCCGCGATTGCCATGTTGGTCCGAGACGACCTGACGTTGTGGGTCGCGGGGCCGATCGCATCAGCCTCCCGGCCGATGCCGGACGGCGTCAAGCCCGGTCCGGGGGGCTGGTCCAGGTTCGTGTTGACGGTCGAGGACCTGGAGTCCTTTGTCTCGAAGCTCAAAGACGATGGCGCAACCTTCAGAAGCGACATCATCGAGCAGGATGGACGCAAGCAGATTCTCTGCGAAGACCCTTCGGGCAATGTGATCGAGCTCTTTCAGCCGTCGTAAACCTGCAGAAATTCAAGGCCTGGGTCACGTCCGACCCTATCCACACCGCCAACGGTACGCTCCGTCGCAAGAGGAGGGCCGGTGACTTTGCAGGTGTCTGACGAGACGATCAACAAGGTGCTGTGGTCGATTCCCAACGTCTTGTGTCTCATTGGGTCGAGGTCGGGGGGCGAATGGAATGCGATGACGGCCTCATGGGTGACGCAGGTTGCGATGGATCCCATCTTGGTCGCAGTGGGCGTCGAGCAGGGCTCTCTCACCAGACGTCTCATCAGCGAAGGTGGATCGTTTAGCGTCAACCTCTGGGACCGCTCCGACACGCGAACGTTTGTGAAGTTCTCCAAGCCGGCGTCGAAGGTGGACATGACCCTCAATGAGCGTCCGATCCGAGAGGGCGTGACCGGTGCTCCCATCTTCGAAGAGGCGGTGGCCTACATCGACTGTTCGGTCTGGCAAGCTGTCGAATGCGGCAGCCACACGCTATTTATCGGCGAAGTCGCCGACTGTGGATTCCAGAATGACGGACAAGATGTTCCTCTCGCCAGGATGGAAGACACCAGGATGAAATACGGTGGTATGCCTCGCGGGGGCCACAAGAAGCGTTAGCCCGGGCATCAAATCTTCCGACTTGCCGGAGATCCTCCCGGGACTGCCAGTCGGTCCCAACTTCCCGTACCCAACTTCGCTTGGAGAAGATTCCAGACGCGGCCGCCATCGCGGGTAGAGGCGCAACCGAATAAACGATAATGAAGGTTGTTTCGGGGCTTCCATCGTCTCGATATCACCGGTAATAGCTATTGACTGGTGAGAATAACCAGCGTATAATCTATGGTGGTTAAGGGTTATGACATAGGAGAAGTCGATGAATCAGCCACCGCTAGTCCTCGAAATGTTGGCTCGGGAGCGTATCGATCGCTTCAGGCGTGAAGCGGAGATCGCTCGCCGGAGCCGAGTAGTCGCAGAGATCGCTCGCCGGAACCGAGTATCGAGGACGGATCGGCTGCGGCGCCCGATCTTGCATCGCAAGGCATCTGCGGCATGTTGATCGCGTTGGCACTGGGCGTCGTCTACCTGGCCTGGGGCTCCACCTATCTGGCGATTCGAATTGCGATCAATGACATTCCCCCGTTTCTCATGCTTTCTGCCCGCTTCCTGATAGCCGGTGTTCTATTGCTGGCCTGGGCGCGTTGGCGCCGACCCGATGCTCCGCTTCCTACGGCCCAACAGTGGCGAACGGCGGCAATGCTGGGCATCGCCTTCTTTGTGGCCGGCAACGGCGGTGTCGCCTGGGCCGAGCAGTTCATCCCCACCGGGACCGTGGCGCTGATCGTTGCAGTCATCCCCGTCTTTATGGTCGCCCTCGACCGGATCTTCTGGAAAGCCGGCTTGACGGGGAGGGTCGGAATAGGAATGGCCATCGGCCTGGCGGGGGTGGCGGGGATCGTTGGTATCCCGACGGCGGAGTTCCCGGTGTGGGCCGCACTGGTCCCGGTCGGGGGGGCGCTGGCGTGGGCGGTCGGATCACTCCACTCGAGACGCGCCGCTCTCCCGGACGATGTGGCACTGGCGGTCGCGATGCAGGTGCTCGTCGCCGGAGTGGTGCTGTTGGCTCTCGGTTTGGTGACCGGCGAATTGGGCCGATTCGATCCGTCAGCAGTGTCGACATCCTCCCTGGCGGCCGTGCTCTACCTCGCCGTTGTGGGCTCGGTGATCACGTTCTCGTTGTATGCCTGGCTGCTGCGGGTGGCCCCGACACCGCTCGTCGGCACCTATGCACTGGTCAACCCGGTCGTGGCCCTCGGTCTTGGATCGCTGGTGCTGGGGGAGACCATGACCCCCGTCGCACTACTCGCCGCTGCCGTGACGCTGGCCGGGGTGGCGCTCATCGTGGCGTCTCCGCCGCGCCGGGACGCCCGGGTGAGACGCCGATCGGTTCGACGAGTCGGTCTCGCTCTCGAGCCGGTCCCGGCCTCTAACCGATGAAGGAATTATGATGGTGAGCGTGGCCAATCCAATACCGGGAACCGGGCAGACCGTAATGGCCGGAGTCGAATTGGTCAGTGCATTCGTCAATACGGCGAACCTCGAGAAAGGCACCGACCACCTCGCCACGGCAGGCTCGACCCGCGACTGGCTGCAGACCCTGGACCTGATCGACCAAGAGCCCCTTACCGAGTCGCAGAGAATTCGACTGATCGAGGTTCGTGAAGCGCTACGAGCGCTGATCGGAGCACGACCCGATGAGCAGGTAGACCCAGCGGCCTTGGCGGTGCTCGATGGCGCCGGGAGGACCGCCCGACTCACACTGGCGTTCTCTGCTGACGGCTCGGCGGCGCTACACCCCGATGCCACCGGAGTCGACCGGGCCCTCGGACGAATTCTCACCGCGGCGTATGCAGCCATGATCGAAGGATCGTGGCACCGGCTCAAGACCTGTCACAACGATGAGTGCCGCTGGGCTTTCTACGACCAGTCGAAGAACCGCTCCGCCAAGTGGTGCTCGATGCAGCCGTGTGGCAATCGCATGAAGGCCAGGTCCTACCGAGCTCGACAGGAGGCTGCAGTAGAGGGCTCGTGAGGATGTGACGGCTGAGACATCACCCGCCATGCGGCGGCGAGGGTGAAGCGGGTTTCGGCCGCGAAGAAGCGCCCCCGGCAGGATTCGAACCTGCGCACCCGGCTCCGGAGGCCGGTGCTCTAATCCCCTGAGCTACGAGGGCGGAGCCACGAGTGTACCGATCGCATTGGTGCCCGATATTCCGCCGGTACGATCACAACCTGCCATGACTGCATTTCCAGAAGCCATCGAACACGCGGTGCGAACCGCTCTTGCCGCCGCTTCTGAGGGTGGCGCGATTCCGACTTTGGCCGATCTCGGCTTCGTGGTGGAGCGCCCGCGTGATCGAGATCACGGAGATTGGGCAACGAATGCGGCACTCGCCGCCGCCAAGCCTGCAGGAATGGCTCCGCGAGACCTTGCGGCCCTCATCGTCGAGCACCTGCCCGAGATCGAATACCTGGCGGCTACCGAGATCGCCGGTCGCGGCTTCATCAATTTCACCCTTACCCCCGAGTGGTACCTGGAAGTGCTCAGGATCGCTGCCACCGGAGGTCCCGGCCACGCTCGCGGCGAGCCGGGATCGAAAGAGAAGATCCAAGTCGAGTTCGTCTCGTCGAACCCCAACGGCCCGCTCCACATCGGGCACGGTCGCGGGGGAGTGATCGGCGATGTCATCGCTCGGGCGCTCGACTATTCCGGGCATCCGGTGAGCCGCGAGTACTACTACAACGACGCCGGGGTCCAGATGGATCTCTTTGCCGCCAGCCTGGAGGCGCTCTACCTGCAGGCACATGAGAGGGATGCCGAGTTTCCTGAGGACGGCTACCACGGTGATTACATCAAGGATTGGGCAGCCGAACTCGTGGCAGACCAGGGTGATGCTTTGCTGGACCTGAAGGATCGCCGTGACCGGATTCGCCAGTGGGGCCTGGAGCGGGCGATGAACAACATCGAGGAGACGTTGGAGATCGCCCGAATCCCGTTCGACGTCTGGTTCAGCGAGACCAGTCTTCACGAGAGCAGTGCGGTCGATCGGTCGATCGAGGTGCTCCGCGAACGAGGGTACGTATTCGAGGATGAGGGTGCGGTGTGGTTTCGCACGACCGATTTCGGAGACGAAAAGGACCGAGTGCTGGTCAAGTCCGATGGCGAGTACACCTACATCGCCCCCGATATCGCCTATCACCGCGACAAATTCGAGCGTGGCTTCGACCGGGTCATCAATGTTTGGGGCGCCGATCATCACGGCTATATCCCGCGAATGAAGGCTGCGGTGCAGGCCCTGGGCTATGACCCCGATCGCCTCGAGATCGTCATCAATCAGATGGTCAACGTGAATCGGGCCGGGGAGCCGGTGCGGATGTCGATGCGGTCGGGAGAATTCATATCGTTCCGCGAGGTGCTCGACGAGGTCGGCACCGATGCCACCCGCTACATCCTGGCGTCTTTCAGCCCGGACACGACCATAAACTTCGACCTCGAGGCCGCCAAGTCACAGTCGATGGACAATCCCGTGTACTACCTCCAGTACGCCCACGCCCGGATGTGTTCGTTGGAGCGCTTTGCCCGTGAACAGGGGATCGACCGTATCTCGATCGACCAGGCGGATCTCAGTGTGCTCTCCCATCCGGCCGAGTCGGCCGTGTTGCGCCAGATCGATCGCCTCAGAGAGGAGATCTTTGAGGCGGCGGCGCGCCGAGCTCCCCACCGAATCGCGACCTACGGCACCGAGTTCGCCACCGCATTCCATCGGTTCTATACCGAGTGTCGGGTGGTGACCGACGATCCCGCAATCACCCAGGCCCGGCTGTGGCTCATCGAGGCATCCAAGAGTGCGATCGTCGCAATCCTCACGACTCTGGGTCTCTCTGCTCCCGAATCCATGTGAGGGTCGTTCGGGTATCCGGACAGCGGATGCCTCCGCGCCACCCAGCGCGTCCTCTGTGCCCATGGCTCTTCGCCATATGGCTCATCGCGGTGTGGCCCGGGCCCCTGCCCCAGGCCACCGGGTCCGCGTCCGCACCCTCTTACTCGGACTGGAGTTTCCGGGAGAAGCGGAGGATGGCACTAAAGATGTCGGTCACGGACTCCTCCGACAGCCCTCGCTCTTTGGCCCACTGCCGGCGTTGTTCGAGCAGAGATTGCTCACGGTCGCGGTCGCGCACCGCGCGTCCGCCCTCCGACTTGATGCGACCCGCTCGGTTCGCTAGGTGACCGCGCTGCACCAGCAGCTGAACGATTTCCACGTCGACCTCGTCGATCAAGTCCCGCGTCTCCATCAGTTCTGGGGCCTGATCGCCCAGGTCGGGAATGGTAAAGGCCTGCGGCGCGGCCGCATCCGGAGCCTCGGGTTCCAGTTGCTCCAATTGGCCGTGAAGCTGCGCCAAGGCATCCAGCAGCGCCTGACGGGCCTCCGCGGCAAAAGGGTTGTCGCGCTCGATGGCCAGGAACAGGTGGCCGGCGTCGCTGCGAACCGAATCGATCGTTTGCCCCAGCGCCTGGAATGAAGGAGGCGAGAAGGGCAGGTCCTCGGTTGCTCCGATGTCGATGAGACCCTTGGCGATGAAGAACGCCATTGCGTGGGTGCGTGCCATCACCCGGTCGTGCTCCGTCGCTGCCTGCTCGATGACCTGGCATCCGATTTGTTCGTAGAGGCGTCGCGCCCGCTTGGCCGCCTTCGGGTGGAGAGGGTTGGGGCAGACCACGGCACGAAGCGGTCGCTCGCCCCGGGCGATATTGGTGGGTCCGAATAGCGGATGGGTACCCACCCATTCGACATCGTTGCCGAGTACGTCGGTCATGGCCTGGACTGGGCCCACCTTGACGCTGCCCACATCCAGTACCAGCTGACGGCTGCTCAGCAGAGGTTTGAGGGTGGTGAGGGCCGCCCGGATCTGACCGACCGGTGTGGCCACGACCACCACCTCGGCTCGGGCCACGAGGTCGCTCGGAGTGTCGGCGCGAAGATCTGAGGGCACGGCGGCGGTTGGATCCCATGCTCGGACGGCGACGTCTGCATTGAGCATCAATTCCGCCAGTGCTCGACCGAAGTGGCCGAAGCCGACGATGGCGATCGGGGCGTCTTCGGATCGGTTCGTGGGGTCTTCCATTAGTCGGCAGAGTAGGACCCGGCACCGGTGCCCTCGAACTGGGCGGTTGCGCCGGTACGATCCGGCGATGGCCATCGGGATAGGTATTGCAGGAGCAGGCACCGTCGGCGGCAGCCTGTTGCGGCGACTCGTCGAAGAGCGCGCCGTCCTCACGGCCAAGACCGGTCTCGATCTCGAAGTACGCCGGGTGGCGGTGCGCGATGTCTCCCAGAACAGACCGATGATTCCGGCCGACATCATCACCGGTGACGTGATGACTCTCGTATCGGACCCGGAGGTCGATCTCGTCGTCGAAGTGATGGGCGGGCTCGAGCCTGCCGGTGACCTGGTCCTTGCTTCGCTTCGAGCGGGCAAACCGGTCATAACTGCCAACAAGGAGTTGATCGCGGCGCGTGGACCTGAGCTGTTCGCCGCAGCCGCCGATGCCGGCGTTCCACTCCTCTTCGAGGCTGCGGTCGGCGGTGGTATACCGATCATCCGGCCGTTGACAGAGACGTTGGCGGGAGAACAGGTGGATCGGGTGCTCGGGATCGTCAACGGCACGACGAATTTCATTCTCACCTCTATGGCCGACGAAGGCGTCGGGTATGAAGAAGCGCTCGCCACTGCCCAGCGACTCGGCTACGCCGAACCTGATCCGACTGCCGACGTGTCGGGAGCAGACGCCGCGGCCAAGGCCTCCATTCTGGCCGGGCTCGCGTTTGGTACCTGGGTGGCACCGGATCGGATCCATACCGAGGGAATCACCGACATCACCGACGCCGATCTCAAATCGGCAGAGCAGCTCGGATTCGTGATCCGGCTGCTTGCCGTCGCCGAAAGGCGCTCTGACGGAGTGAGCGTCCGGGTACACCCGGTCATGCTTCCTGTGGATCATCCCCTCGCTGCCATCCGCGGCGCCACCAATGCCATCTACATCAAGGGCTCGTCGGTCGGAGAACTGCTGTTTGCGGGCCCGGGTGCCGGAGGAGAACCCACCGCGACGGCTGTGCTCGGCGATATCATCGACGCCGCTCGCGAGCACCTGTCCGGTTTTCAGGTCGCTCCGGCAATCAAGGTCGAGCCCGGCGATGTCGTCGACTTCGGCAAGGTCAACACCCAGTGGTACCTCAGGCTCGAGGTCACCGATAGTCCCGGGGTGCTGTCGCAGATAGCGTCGGCGTTCGCCGATGCCGGCGTCAGCCTCGGGTCGGTCCGGCAGGAGGGCCGAGGCGACAGCGCCACTCTCGTGATGGTGACTCACACCGCTCCGGAAGCCGCTCAGCAGGCGGCTGTGGCGACACTGCGGTCGCTCGAAGTGGTCGAGACGGTGGCGTCCACAATTCGGGTGGAGAGCGAGGAAGCGTGACCTGGCCGGGCCTCATCGAGACCTATCGCCAACGTCTCGATATCGACCCGGGCACGGCCGCGATCACCCTGCTCGAAGGGAATACGCCGCTGGTCTCTGCTCCGGCGCTGTCGGAAATGGTGGAACGCGCAGTGTTCCTCAAGATCGAAGGAGCAAATCCAACCGGTTCGTTCAAGGATCGAGGCATGACGCTGGCGGTGTCGAAGGCTGTCGCGGCCGGGGCCCGCGCCGTCGTGTGCGCCTCCACCGGGAACACGTCTGCTTCGGCGGCGGCTTATGCCGCCCGCGCCGGTATCGATGCGGTAGTGATCCTCCCCGCCGGGAACGTGGCGCTCGGCAAACTGGCTCAGGCGGTGCGGCACGGGGCCAAGATCGTTCAAGTGGCCGGGAATTTCGACGAGGCCTTACGAGTGGTGCGCGACATGGCCGGCGACGAGGTGGCACTGGTCAACTCGGTCAACCCGGATCGAATCGAAGGCCAGCAAACCATCGCATGGGAGGTCATGGAAGCCCTCGGTGGGGCTCCGGCGGTCCACTGCCTGCCGGTCGGCAACGCCGGGAATATCACCGCCCATTGGAAGGGCTACCAGGCCGCCGGCGCCTCGCCCATGATGTGGGGGTTTCAAGCCGCGGGGGCAGCTCCGATCGTGCATGGTGAGCCGATCGACAATCCCGAAACGATCGCGACCGCGATTCGGATCGGCCATCCAGCTTCATGGGACGCCGCCGTGGCGGCGCGCGACGAATCAGCAGGGATGATCGCGGCGGTGACCGACGATGAGATCATGACCGCCTACGACCTGCTCGCCTCGTCCGAAGGCGTATTCTGTGAGCCGGCTTCGGCGGCATCGGTGGCCGGACTGATCGCCCGGCGAGCAGAGCTGCCGACCGGATCAGTGGTGTGCACGCTCACCGGACATGGGCTCAAGGACCCGGCGGTAGCGGTCGATGAATCGGTGGAGTTCGAGCCGGTCGCACCCGAAGTGGACGCCGTCCGGGCATCGCTCGGTTGGTGAGCTGGCGGCAACGCCTTGGCTCAGACGCCGAGACGCTCTACAATCCCACCATCGGGTAAATAGCCCGATTCCCCGGACACTGTCTGCCGGCACTCCTATGCGAAAGATGCATGTGCTGCGCACGGCCGTTTCCCGAAATCAGAACCACGTTCTGGAGGATCCGTTGAAGCTGTATATCGATCCGGCACACGTCGCCGATATCGAAGCCACCCACTCGTGCAACGAGCGGTTCAACGGCGATTGGGACACCCATCATCAGACGCTCATCGGACTGAGCCAGTACCAGAGAGGGAGCCAATGACCACACGAGCCAAGCTTCAGGAGAAGAAGCTCACCGACTTGAGGACGATCGCCGCTTCGCTCGAGATAGCCGACCACGACAGTTTGCAGAAGTCGAAGCTCATTGCCGAGATCCTCGGATCCGATGGGTTCGACGCCAGTGCCGACCCTGCTCCGGTCGACCTTCCCGAGGTTGAAGAGCGTCGATCCGGGGACGACACGGCCACCTCCGCCGAGAGCGGCGACTCCGACACGGAGACGAAGACCCGAGAGAAGCCGAGGGCCGATTCAAGATCCAAGGGAGATCGCGACGGCAATCGACCGGGTGGCCAGAGCAGCCAGCGGCGTCGCCGTAGTCGTGGCGGCGGTCAGCAACAACAGCAGCAGTGGGATGAAGCAGATCTCGAGGATCGCGAGGGCATTCTCGACGTCCTGCCCGAGGGATACGGCTTCCTTCGGGTCACCGGCTACCTGCCGGGTGACAAGGACTGTTACGTGTCGGCCAGCCAGGTGCGCAAGTTCGGTCTTCGCAAGGGCGATATCGTCAGCGGTCCGATCCGTCCGCCGCGGTCGAAGGAAAAGTTCCCGGCGATTACCCGTATCGAACATGTCAACGGATTGACGGTCGAGGAGGCGAGGAAGCGCCCTAAGTTCGGAAGCATGACCCCGCTGTTTCCCGACGAACGGCTCCGCCTCGAGGTCGAAGGCGAGCCCGAGCGGGTGTTGGTGCGGATCGTCGATCTCATCGCTCCGATCGGGAAGGGCCAGCGCGGGTTGATCGTTTCCCCTCCGAAGGCCGGCAAAACGACTGTGCTCAAGGAAATCGCCAACTCGATCACGGCCAACAATCCAGAATGCCATCTGATCGTCGTACTCGTCGACGAACGGCCGGAAGAAGTGACCGATATGCAACGATCGGTCAAGGGCGAAGTCATCTACTCGACGTTCGATCGTCCGGCAGAGGAACACACTCAGGTAGCCGATCTCGCCATTGAGCGAGCCCGCCGTCTGGTCGAGGCGGGCAACGACGTGGTGATCCTTTTGGACTCGATCACCCGACTTGCCCGTGCCTACAACCTGGCGACTCCCGCCTCGGGTCGGATTCTCTCGGGTGGTGTCGACTCGACGGCGTTGTACCCCCCGAAGAGGTTCTTCGGCGCCGCCCGCAACCTCGAAGAGGGCGGCAGTCTCACGATCCTTGGCACCGCACTGGTCGACACCGGGTCGCGGATGGATGAGGTGATCTTCGAGGAGTTCAAGGGAACCGGCAACTGGGAGCTGCGTCTCGATCGGAAGCTCGCCGACAAGCGGGTGTACCCGGCGATCGACATCGAAGCATCCGGCACCCGGAAAGAGGAACTGCTCTTCGATCGGGACGAACTGGCCCAGGTGTGGAAGTTGCGGCGGGTGCTGCTGGCGCTCTCCGAGCCGGCGGCAGGACTCGAATTGCTGATCGATCGGTTGAAGAACACCAAGTCGAATGCCGACTTCCTGGCCGACGTCGCCAAGACCACCCAGCCGGGCGCCTAAACTCCGGCCCGCTCAGGAGCAGAGATGAAGCAAGGAATTCACCCCCAATACCGCGAAGTCGTGTTCGTAGACACGTCCTCCGACTTCAAGTTCCTCACGCGTTCAACCGCCGCAACCGGCGAGACGATCGAGTGGGAGGATGGCAACACGTACCCGATGGTGCGCGTCGAGATGTCGAGCGCCAGCCATCCGTTCTATACCGGCAAGCAGATCCTCGTCGACTCCGGTGGTCGCATCGAACGGTTCCGCAGGCGGTACGGCCAGAAGGCCACCGCACCGCCCGCCGCGCCGACCGAGGAGACGGCGGTCGAGGAGACCACCGAGTCCGAACAGGACGAGTGATCTGACTTGAGTCGCCCTCCCGGCGCCACGGTCGGAGGTCAGGCCGTAATCGAAGGCGTGATGATGCGCGCCTCGAACGGCTGGTCGGTGGCCGTTCGCAGGCCCGACGGAATCATCGAGGCCCGCAGTGACGAACTTCCGCGGCTTTCGGCTCGCTCCCGTGCGGCCAGGATCCCGATGATTCGCGGGGTGATGGTGCTGGTGGAGTCCCTCAGCCTCGGATTCAGGGCATTGTCATGGTCTGCCACCAAGGCAACCGACGAGGATGAAGAAGAGATCAAGCCGCGTCACATTGCCGGCGCGATGGTGGTTGCCTTCGTGTTCTTCGTCGGGTTCTTCATGCTGCTGCCATTGCTCATCGCTCGCGGCGCCGAACGGGTGCTCGGAGAGTCGGCAGTGTTCTTCAACGTGATCGACGGTCTGGTTCGACTACTGCTGTTCGTCGGATACATATGGGCGATCGGGCGTTCGACTGAGATCGCTCGAGTGTTCATGTATCACGGTGCAGAGCACAAGACGATCCATGCATATGAGGCGGGCGATCCCCTGTCGGTCGACGCCATTCAGAAGTACAGCCCACGGCACCCCAGGTGCGGAACCAACTTCCTGCTCATCGTGATCCTCATCGCCATCGTCGTTTTCACCGTCGTGGGGCGGCCCGGATGGTTCTGGTTGGTGGCAAGCAGGGTGTTGCTGATTCCGGTGATTGCCGGATTCTCATACGAGGTTCTCAAGCTGGCCTCCGATCACCGATGGATGAGCGTCGCTGTGCGACCCGGCATCTGGTTGCAGAGGCTCACAACTCGTGAGCCGACTGATGACCAGGTGGAGGTCGCCGTTGCTTCGTTGCTGGCGGCGTTCGATGCGCAAGAGCGGGCGGCTGTCGAAGAGCGCGGTCCGATCGCTCCGGGCGCACTCGGCTTCGTGGTGTCGGGGTGAAGGACGACGCGCTAGTCGATCGACTCACCGAGATCGAGAGTGCGTACGAAGAGACTCTCCTCACGATGGCTGATCCCGAGGTGCTGGCGGACCAGGCTCGCTACACCGAGGTAGCCAAACGTCATGCCGAGCTGAAGCGGATCGTGGCGGTGTTCAGCGACTACCGAGCTGCCGCCCAGGATGCCGAAGAGGCTGCGGAACTGGCCTCGATCGAGGACGATGCCGAGATGGCAGCTGATCTGACAACGATGGCCGAGACGCGGTCCGAAGCCGCTGATCTCCTGGAGACGAAGCTACGGGTCATGCTCGTTCCCAAGGATCCAAACGATGACAAAGACGTGATCGTCGAGATCCGGGCAGCGGCCGGCGGTGATGAGGCGGCGATCTGGGCGGGCGACCTGTATCGCATGTATCAGCGCTACGCCGAGAACCATGGTTGGGGGATCGAGCCGATTACGACCTCGTTCAGCGAATCGGGCGGATTCAAGGAAATCACGTTCGCCGTCAAAGGATCGGGTGCCTACTCCCGGTTCAAGTTCGAGGCCGGCCCCCATCGGGTGCAACGGGTGCCCAAGACCGAATCGCAGGGTCGGGTACACACCTCGATTGCGACAGTGGCGGTTCTCCCAGAGGCCGACGAAGTCGAGGTCGAAGTAAATGAGAAAGACCTCGAGATCGACGTCTTTCGCTCGTCGGGACCCGGAGGGCAGTCGGTCAACACCACCGACTCGGCGGTACGGATAACCCACAAGCCGACCGGTCTGGTGGTCATCTGCCAGGACGAGAAGTCGCAACTCCAGAACAAGGTGAAGGCGCTGCGAGTGCTGCGGGCCCGCCTGTATCAGATCGAGATGGACAAGCAGATGTCCGAACTGGCCGCCGACCGCAAAGCTCAGGTGGGGACCGGGGAGCGCTCCGAGAAGATCCGCACCTACAACTTCCGTGAGAACCGGGTCACCGATCACCGGATCGGTTTGACGATCAAACGGCTCCCCGAGGTCTTGGAAGGGGCACTCGATCAGTTTGTGGATGCACTGACCCTCGATGACGAGGCGCGCAAGTTGAGTAGCGGATA
>JAZGCP010000024.1:0-3282 GCA_036477035.1 Acidimicrobiia bacterium
GTGATGATGTAGTTGTACACCGACACGTGCTGCTCGACGACCGTGGGGGGATCATTCTCGGCAACCGAGTCTCAATCGCCGACTACGCCAACATATATAGTCACACCCATGATGTGGTGGAACAGGCAGACATAACTCACGCGGTTACGGTACTTGAAGACGGCGTGCGGATAACTTACCATGCGACCGTGCTCGCCGGAGTGACGGTGGGAACGAACGCGATGCTCGGGGCGCACGCTGTGGCGTCACGTGACCTGAGACCCCACTGGGTCCACCTGGGGATACCGGCCAGGCCAGTGAGGGCGAAACCCAATGCCCCTCCGGAAGCATATGAAGTATAGTTGGTGGTGACGTGAGCCCCTTAGCCGTCTCTCTCGTCGTCGGTCTACCGGCGCTGCTCATCCTCGTTATTTGGATCGTACGGGGACGCGCGCCGGCCGCGCCGGCCGTAGCCGATTGGGAAGTTCCGTTCAGAGCCGCCGGGTATGCAGTTGCCATCGTCGACGGCAGTAACCTAATCGTCCGGGCAAACCAAGCTTTGGCCGTGATGACAGGTATTGAGATATCGGATGCCGTCGGCCGGCCTATCTCCGAGGTGCTGCACGACTACCCTCTGCTTAATTCGTTGCTGTCCGAGTCGCGTGCGACGGGCGAGTCCCGGAGCGGGACTGACACCGGCATGGGCAACCGGTTCATCGAGCTCACCGTCGCTCCGCTCCTGAGCGGCGGAACCGATCGCCTGGGCGTGCTGGTCCGAGACGTCAGCGAGCAGAAGTGGACCGAGTCGCACATCGTTCAATCTGAGAGGATGGCCGCGATCGGCCACGTGGTAGCCGGTGTGGCCCACGAGCTCAACAATCCGCTGGCCGCCATTGCCGGCTTGTCCGATTTCCTGCTCGAGGGACAGGACCTGCCCGCCGACGAGCGCGAGCATCTCGGGGTCATCCACGAGCAGGCCGAGCGGGCAAGCAAGATTGTGAGAAACCTGCTCAGCTTCGCCAGGGAGGGGGCGGGCAAAACCACATCCGTGGACCTGAACGACGTCGTAGAGCGTACGTTCTTCCTGGTCTCGTATGAGCTAAGGCTCAGGGAAGTTGGCACGGAGGTCGACCTCGATCCGGACTTGCCCCCCATAAAAGCGGACAAATCTAGGGTTCAACAGATAGTACTCAACCTCCTTACCAACGCCTACCAAGCGCTGGACTCGCCCGAAGTAAAAGATCCCACGATCCGCGTTCGCACCTTACAGCACGACAACTCGGTGCTCCTCCGGATCTCCGACAACGGCCCCGGCGTCCCGGAGGAGACTGCCGACCGAATCTTCGACCCCTTCTTCACCACGAAGGACGCGACCAGCGGCACCGGATTCGGCTTGGCCATCTGCCGTGACATAGCCAAAGAATTCGGCGGCGGCCTCACGCTTGATCGGGACGCAGAAGGTGGTGCCACGTTTGAGGTTTCTTTCCCCATACCCGAGGATGATGCCCTGCAGGCAACTGAGGGCGCTGCGCAAGAGCAGCCCGCAGCGCGCGCTAGTGGGGGCAAAGCTCGACGCGTGCTCCTGGTAGACGACGACCCGGCCGTCCGCAACACGCTGGACGTGATCTTCTCTGATCGAGGCCTCAAAGTGACTGCCGCCGACAGTGCGGAGCATGCCTGTAAGCTCCTGGCGCGGAAAAAATTCGATGTCATCATAGCCGACCCGAGATCCACAGTTTCCAGCGGCCCCACCTTTGCCGAACGGCTAGTCGCCGAGTGGCCGAAACTGACCAAGCAGACAATCATGCTGACTGCGGATGTGCGGAGGGAAACGGCTGAGTGGCTGGGAGCACTGGGGTTCCGCTACTTCCACAAGCCCTTTGATGTCAGCGAGTTAACTGCTGCGATCGATGAGTTGACGAGCGACTGAGACGGGTACTGGACGCGGGATGCCGAGCGATGATGCTCCGGAAAGCGGTTGCGCTAGAAAGTCGGTGCTCCGGGAGTAGATGGGCGGCTAACGACGGGAGCGCTCGAGCACGGCTTTCAGGCGCGCCGAGAGCGATCTGGCCCGGAAGGGCTTGCTGAGGAAATCATCGGCTCCGTGCTCGAAGACCCTCACCTCGTTGTCTTCGTCTCCCCTGGCCGTGAGCACCACGACCGGAATATCTGACGTCCCGGGCCGCGATTTGAGATTGGTGAGGACACCAAACCCATCCAGCTCCGGCAGGTTGAGATCGAGCACGATGATGTCGGGGGCGTGGCGGTCTACCTGGGCGAGCGCCTCCACACCGTCGGCCGCCTCCACCACCGCGTAACCGTCGCGTTCGAGCAAATCTTTCATAACCCTGCGTAGCTGGTCTTCATCGTCGACTAGCAGAACCGAGATACGCTCCCCTGGAGCGGTGGCGAGTTTTACCTCGTCGAGCAACTCGAACTCCGTCGCTGCAGCTCCCCCACCTCCATCGCCGCGACCTGACTCGGTGGCAACGGTCGTAGCCAAATCGACACCGGCCGCCGCCCCCGCCGCGGCCGGGGCCGCACCAGCTGGGCTCATGTAATCCTCCTCGTCCTCACCCGGCATGTCCACCACTCGCAGTAACTCGTCAATGGTCGACTCGCCGTCCAACACATGCCTGAGTCCGCTGTCCCACAACGACGTCATGCCCGACCGATGCGCAGCATCTATAATCTTGTCGAGGCTCTCAGCAGCAGTAATTCTCCGCTGAACCTCTCCTGTAATCTTGAGAATCTGGACGATCGAGAAGCGGCCGCGATAGCCGGTCATGGCACATTCGGGACATCCGACCGCTCGAAATAGCGGCGTGCCCTCAGGTATCCATTCCCGGAGCTTCGCGGGTATTTCCTCGACCCCGCTCTCCCGACAGGTACCACAAAGCGACCGCATCAGGCGCTGGGCGATGACACCGCGCATCGCCTGTCCGATCTTGAAGCTCTCGACCCCGATATCCTTGAGACGAGTCACCGCATTCGGCGCGTCGTTGGTGTGCAGGGTAGACAGCACCAGGTGTCCGGTCAGGGAGGCCTGGATCGCAATTGTCGCGGTCTCGTTGTCCCGGATCTCTCCCACCAGCACTACATCGGGGTCCTGGCGCAGAATGGATCGCAGGGCGGCGGCGAACGTCAGCCCCGCCTTCTCATGTACCTGGACTTGCACGATTCCCTGAAGTCGATACTCGACCGGATCCTCAACGGTGACGATGTTGACCCCTTCACTCTGCACGTGCCGCAGCGCCGAGTACAGAGTCGTCGTCTTGCCCGACCCCGTGGGCCCGGTGACCA
>JAZGCP010000240.1:0-3263 GCA_036477035.1 Acidimicrobiia bacterium
CGATGGGCACAGAGCCGGGTGCCGGATTCGAACCGGCGACATCCGCTTTACAAGAGCGGTGCTCTGCCAACTGAGCTAACCCGGCGAGCAAGACAACGGTAACGGACACAACTTCGCTGGTGTCGCGGTTCTCCAGTCCTCAGCTTGGACAGTCCATCAGCAGCCCGCGATCTGATATCTAAGGACTAATGACCAACGACTAATCGCTCGAAGTCGCTCGGACACGAGCGACTTCGAATAACCCCAATGCCGCTGCTACTGAGGCATTGAGGCTCTCCACCTTCTCTTCGATCGGAATCGATGCGATCACGTCTACCCGCTCGGACACCAGGCGGCTCATTCCGGCACCTTCGGCGCCGAGGACGATCGCGACCGGTTCGGTGAAGAGGCTCATGCCGAACAATGGCTGATCCCCTGCGGCGGCGAGACCAACCGTCCACACGTTGAGTCGTTTGAGTTCCTCAATCGTTCCGGCGATCGATCCGACGACGACCAGATCGAGGTGCTCAAACGATCCGGCCCCGGCCTTGAAGGCGGCGGCACCCAACGGCGCTGCACGGCGACCGGACATGATGATCCCGGTGAAACCGGCCGCCACCGCGCTCCTGGCAATCGCCCCCACATTGCGAGGATCTTCGAGATGGTCGAGCACCACCAGCGCCGCCGGGCTGGAACGTCGGACCGCCACATCCAGCGGGACCGGAGATATCGAATGGCACTCGGCTCTGACACCCTGCGGAGCACTTGTTGCCGCAAAGTCTCGAACGTCGTCGACATGCTCCACCGCCACGCCCGCCGTGCGGGCCGCGACAAGGAGGTCGTCGAGGCCATCGACCCTGGAGCGGTCGATCAGAAGCCGAATGGCCCTTCCGGCCGCAACCGCCGCGGTTACCGCATGGACGCCTTCGACCTCAGCGCCGATGCCAGCTGGTGCCATCAGAACCGTCCTCGACCACAACGCCGGTCTCAGCCAGCGAGATGCGGATGGCGTCGGCGCGCTCGAAGTCACGCTCCTCGCGAGCCGTGGTCCGGGCTGCGATCAGCTCGGACACTATTCCTTCGGCGTCACTGCCGGCCACGCCGAATTGTGCAGCAACGTCGCGCAACGATTCCAGAAGATCATCGACGTCAGATTCTGGCTCACCCAGACCCAGCACGCCCACGATCTCGTCGAAGATGGCCAGATACGGACCGGCGTCTTCTCCGGCATCGAGATGGCGGTTGCCGTCGCGAACCACGTCGAACAACACACCCATCGCCTCAGCGGTGTTGAAGTCGTCGTCCATCGCCGCGGTAAAGCGCTCCAGCGCCACGGCATCCGCCACGGCATCGACCTGCCCGCCGCGACGCCGGAACGCCCACAACCGGTCGAGAGCAGCTTCTGCATCGACGACCAATTCGGGAGCGAAGTCGATCGGCTGCCGGTAATGAGCCCGCAGGTAAAACAACCGCACCGCCTCTGGCCGGTACTGGTCCAGCAGGTCGAGCAGCCCGACGATATTGCCGACTGACTTGGCCATCTTCTCGCCTTTGAGCCGAACCATTCCGTTGTGCAGCCAATACGTGGCGAACGGTCGATCACCCTCGGCGGCCTCAGACTGAGCGATCTCGTTCTCGTGATGAGGAAATATCAGATCAAGTCCGCCGCCGTGGATATCGAACCCGAAGCCGAGCTCCTTCAGAGCCATCGCCGAACACTCGATGTGCCAGCCCGGACGGCCCGGACCCCACGGTGAATCCCATGTGGGTTCGTTCGGCTTGGAGGCCTTCCACAGCGCAAAGTCGAGCGGATCCCGCTTGTGCTCTCCCGGATCGATCCGACTGCCCGACACCAGCTCATCGACGTTGCGACCGCTCAACTCGCCGTAGGTAGTTAATGAACGAACGGAGAAGTAGACGTCGCCTCCGGCGGCGTAGGCGTTTCCACTCTCCAAGAGTCGCTCGATCATCTCGATCATCTCCGGGATGTGATCCGTAGCGACGGCCGTGATGTCGTACGGCCGGACCCGCAGCCGCGTGTAGGCATCGAGGAACTGCCGTCGGGCGCGTTCTGCGACTTCGGTCGTCGAGATGCCTTGCTCGATGGCTGCCGCAATGATCTTGTCCTCGATGTCGGTGATGTTGGCGACGTACTTCACCGAATAGCCGCGCCACTCCAGGTATCGCCTGATCACGTCGAAGGAAACGGCCTGCCGACCGTGACCGACGTGGGGAGCCGATTGCACAGTCGGGCCGCACACGTACATCCCCACGTGGCCCGGGTCGCGGGTCTCGAAGGGTTGGATCGATCGGCCGAGAGTGTTGTAGACCTGCATCAGAGGCCGGCCGATGGTATCAGTCGACCCGATACCCGATACCCGACACCCGTTGTCCGTTGTCCGTTGTCCGTTGTCCGTTGTCCGTATTGGGTACGAGACCGCTCGGGCAGTCAGACCTGGCCTTGCCAGGTCACGGAATACGGATGACTCGACCGGGACTCCCACCAACGGTGGTGAGCGCGTCCAGGCAAGCACGACGAGGTTCGGCCTGGAACGAGAGAAGACAATCCACCGGGCTACTGGCTACTGGATACTCTTCCCCTTGTGCCCCATCCCACCGGTCGGCCCTGGATCATCGCCCACCGCGGGGCATCGCTCCAGGCGCGAGAGAACACCATCGAGTCGTTTCGCCTCGCCGGTGAGCTCGGGGCGGATGCGGTTGAACTCGATGTCAGGCGGACCGCCGACAAAGCCCTCATCGTGCACCATGACTACACGGTGCCCGGCATGGGCCGACCGATCGTGGCCATGACGCGCGCCGAGCTGGCGGACGCCGCACCCTGGATTCCCGACCTCGCCGACGCATTAGAGGCCTGCGCCAGCATGTGGGTCGACGTGGAAATCAAGAACGACCCACGTGAGCCCGACTGGGATCCGGAAGATGCCGTCAGCCGGGCGATCGCCGCCGATCACGACGCGGCGGACATCGTCGTGACATCGTTCAACCCCCGATCGGTGGCCGTCGCGGCCGAGGCCGGGTTGCGAACCGGATTGCTCATCGGAAGAGGAGTCGATCCAGCCGATGCGGCCGAAGCGGCAGCCGAGACCGGTCACGAGATGCTGCTCCCTCACTTTTCTACTCTCGCCGGTGACCACGGCAAGCACATCATCGCGTCCGCAACCAGAGCCGGGATCGAAATCGCGGTATGGACCGTGGACGATCCGATGGAAATCGCCCGGCTCGCAGAACTCGGCGTAGGAGGCATTGCGACGAATGCGCCCGAC
>JAZGCP010000241.1:0-3363 GCA_036477035.1 Acidimicrobiia bacterium
GGCAGCGGCTTCGGTTGCGCCGATCGGTGGCCCTTGTGCCAAGACGGGCTTCTGGGGGGACTCCTCCCCCGGGCCGAATTCCACATGATCATCGAATGGTCACACCGGTGGCTGGCGGCCCTGGTCGGAGTACTTGCGATAACCACTGCGATCGTCGCCTGGCGCCGCGCCCGGCGCTGGATCGCTTGGGTGGCGATCTCGGGAGTCGTCGTGATCGGCATCCAGGCGTGGGTGGGCCGATTGGTTGTCGTGAATGATCTCGACGCCGACCTCGTGTCTCTGCACCTGGTGATTTCGATGACCGTGGCGGCTCTGCTCACCGTCGTAGTCGTCGCCACCACGCCGGCGTCCGGGACGATGAAGAACAAAACATGGGTCTATCTCTTCGGAACCGGTGCCGCCGTCGCCTTCTCGGTGCTGCTCCTCGGATCATTCGTTCACAATCTCTACGTGCCCGGCTGGCCGGTGATGAACGCCGGCGTCTTCCCGAGCCTGTCGAACAAGTACGTCACCCTCCACTACTTCCACCGCTTGGTCGCCGCCGGAGGATTGGTTCTCCTCGGCTGGCTGGCGATGCGGGCCCGCCGCGACCTGCGACCCAAGTTCGAGCAGTGGCTCCTGTGGACGGGTCTTGGCATGTACGCGCTGGCCATCGGTCTCGGGGCCGCACATGTGTTCACCAAAGTCATGTGGTCCGGCCTGGTGTCGGCCCACCTCGGGGTGGCATCGGTGGTGTGGGTGGCGATGGTCGGAGTCACGGCGTCGGCAGCCGGGCTCGGAGCCGGCCGAACATCCAACTGACGCCGGAGGAACAACTAGCGACGTGCTCCGGTTTATCTTGGCGAGCCACCGAATTCGGAGCGCCGCCCATGCCAGCCGTCACCGTTGACGACACTCTGACTCTCTCCCGTGTCGATGTTCCCGCCGACCACCGCGAACGCAATGTGGTCTCGGTCACCACTGCCCCGCATGGTTTCGAAGGAGAAGGATTCCCGGTCAAGCGTGCCTTTGCAGGCGTCGATCTCTCGCTGCTGGATCCCTTCATCCACCTCGATCAGATGGGCGAGGTCGAATACGCCCCCGGCGAGCCCAAGGGCACGCCGTGGCACCCCCACCGCGGATTCGAGACGGTCACCTACATGATCGACGGAATCATGGAGCATCAGGACTCCCACGGCGGCGGCGGAGTGATCACCGACGGCGACACCCAGTGGATGACTGCCGGCAGCGGCATCCTCCACATCGAGACACCGCCGGAGCACTTGGTCGTGTCGGGCGGGCTGTTCCACGGATTCCAACTGTGGGTCAATCTTCCGAGCAAAGACAAGTTCTTGGCACCCCGCTATCAGGATCTGCGGGGAAGTGACGTGGTGCTGCTCACCACTCCTGATGGAGGCGCTCTGCTCCGTTTGATCGCCGGCGATCTCGGCGAACACCGCGGTCCCGGGGACACCCACACCCCCATCACGATGGTCCACGCGACGATCTCGCCGGGAGCCCGGATGACGCTGCCGTGGCGAGCCGACTTCAACGCCCTCGCATACGTACTCAACGGCGAAGCCAGATTCGGCTTGGAGCGACGCCCGGCTCGCAGCGGCCAGCTCGTCGTATTCGATACGGGGGACGCCATCACGATTGCCGCCGATGAATCACAGGAGTCGCGCAGTCCGGCAGTCGACGTGCTGCTACTCGGCGGCCTGCCGATCCGAGAGCCGGTCGCCTGGTACGGGCCATTCGTGATGAACACCCGCCAGGAACTGGTTGAGGCCTTTGAGGACTTTCAGGCCGGGAAGTTGGGTCACATCCCTCACGCCGACCCGACCCAGGAGCCGCCGCTCTAACTGTGGTCCGCGGACGCCGAGGTGTACCGGGTAGAGGCATCGGCCGAACTCATGTCCGCCGACATCTTCGTGCCGATCGAACTCCCAGAAGGCTGCCTGGCCGAGAAAGCCGCGGCAGACGCCTAGTCCCGCGGGCCCGTACATCAAACTTCTGTCGGAGAGAGCGCTCTCAGCCTTGCCAAGATTCCGGCGACCAGCTGGCCACGTTGCCCGGTGTGCACGCCAATGGAGCAACCTGCGCATAGAGATCGCCCGAAGACACCGAGTGGTAGATGGCGAACCAATCGCCGTTTGTCGTCTGTGAGAAGAGGCAGACATCGGTCTCGGTGCGGTCGTCTTCGAGACGAATGGCAATCGTTCCGGACGGCTCGCCGTCGTCCGAGAAGCGCAGGATGGGCTCGAGGTCGAACAGAATGCTCTGGTCGCTGGTGAACTCGCCGGCTTCGAGATGCTGCAGCGCCTCGACCTTCACCGCGGTGAGCAAGTCGAGTTGAGCACCCTTGTTGTCGGCTATCTGAGTCATTCGAGCAAACGAGACGATCCCAACCCCCATCAGGATCGCCAGCACCAGCAGCACCACCATTAGTTCCACGAGCGAGAAGCCGCGCTCGCGCTGATTGGATGAGAGATCGCCCGGCATGAGCGGGTTCATCGGCAAGAACCGCGATGAGCTTGATCTGTCGTATCGTCCCTCCATGCGCCGCTTTCGTCTTGCGCTGGCAGTTCTCATGGTGCTCCCGGCGTGTTCTCAGGGCTGGACCGGAACCCGAACTTCCGAGGACTCGACGTCTCGCATCATCTCTGCGGAGCGAATCGCCGCCCCCGACGGTGCCCGCGCCTGGCAGGTGGAGTACTCATCCGAAACGATCGGCGGAGAAGCAACGTCGGTGACCGGTTGGGTGGCCATCCCGGAGGTCCAGGGAACGATGCCGGTCATGGCCTGGGCCCATCCCACGGCGGGTCTCGGCGACGAGTGCGCCCCCAGCCGCTTGGGAGGCCGTACTCCATTTGATTTCAGCCACGAATTGGAGGCCGGCTGGGCGGTGGTCGCCACCGATTACGAGGGCCTCGGCGGGCCCGGGCTGCATCCCTACCTGGTAAGCGAGAGCGAAGCGCGCTCGATCTTCGACATCGCCCGCGCCGCCCACGAGCTCGACAATCGCGTCGGGACCGACCTGCTCTTGTGGGGGTTCTCCCAGGGCGGCCACGCCGCCCTGTCGGCAGCCGCCCTCGCTCCAGAACTCGCTCCGGACCTGCACATCGTCGCCACCGTCGCCGTGGCACCGGCAGTCGATCTCATCGGGTGGCCGCCCCAGGTACTGGGGACGCTGCAACAGGGATACATCGTGGCGATGGTGGCCGGGTTTGCCGCGGCGTACGGCCTCGAGGTCGGCGATGTGCTGACCCGCAACGCGATCGATTTGCTCGATGAAGTCAAGACTTCGTGTGCCGACCCGACGTCCTACGGAGTTTCGCGCCTCTCATCGAGTGGGGCCTTCGTGGTCGATCCGTCTCAGCTCGA
>JAZGCP010000242.1:0-6962 GCA_036477035.1 Acidimicrobiia bacterium
CCTCCGATGTCGAAGTGCTCGTATTCGAGAGTCAGGTCGAGTTTGCCGGCTGCGGCATCGAGCACCTTGAGTGCCTCGGCGACCACCTCCGGTCCTGTCCCATCACCGGGGACGACGCCGATGCGCATTATGCGACTACTGCTGCTGGGCTACCGCAGCGGCAAATGCCTGTACGGAGCCTTCGACGACATCTTCGGCTACTCCGTGACCGACGAACGAATCGCTCCCCACTTCCACGGTGGCGGTGACACGGGCTGTGATCTCATCATCGCCGACGACCGGGCGAACCTTGTATCCGATGAGACGCCCCGCGGTGCCGGTGATGCGACAGAACTCATCGAACGCGGCGGGTACCTCCGGGTAGGGCTCGGGGTCGAACTCGATCGTGAGTTCGCGCGCCGATACCCGCTCGGGAATGTGTGGGGTGACGAGGCGACCGTTGGTCACGGTGTCGGATACCTGGCGGGTCACCTGCTCGATTGGTTGGTTCACTTCGGGTCTCCTAGTCGGATGAGTTCTGCGACGTTTGGATGTGGACGAAGGGTCCTCATGGCGGCGGGCTCTTCGGATCCATGAAGGGCATCAGCGACCGCAGGCGACCACCGACGTCCTCGATCGGATGCTGTGCATCCTGGGCGCGAAACTTGGCCAGGTTCGTCGCCCCGGACCGGTGTTCGGCCAGCCATTCCCGAGCGAATTCGCCGGATTGGATCTCGGCCAGGATCCGGCTCATCTCACTTCGAGTTTCGTCGGTGACAATCCGGGGCCCTCGAGTGAAGTCGCCGTACTCGGCGGTGTCTGAGATCGAGTGGCGCATCCAACCCAGTCCACCTTCATACAGAAGGTCGACGATGAGCTTTAGTTCGTGGAGGCATTCGAAGTAGGCCGACTCCGGTGCGTACCCGGCATCGACCAGGGTCTCGAATGAAGCCTTGATTAGTTCAGACACCCCACCGCACAGGATCACCTGCTCACCGAAGAGATCGGTCTCCGTCTCCTCGCGGAAGGTCGTCTCCAGCACCCCGGCTCGGGTGGCGCCGATGGCATCGGCGTATGAGATGGCCAGATCCATCGCCGAACCCGAAGCATCCTTGTGGACGGCCACCAGGGCGGGAACGCCGCTGCCCTCCTGGTAGGTCCGGCGCACTAGATGGCCCGGACCCTTGGGAGCGACCATGGCTACGTCGACGCCGTCGGGTGCTTCGATCTCCCCGAAGTGGATGTTGAAGCCGTGGGCGAAGAACAACGCCTTGCCCGGCTCCAGGTGGGGTGCGATGTCGTCGCGATAGACGTCGGACATGTGCTGATCCGGTACCAGCATCATCACCAGATCGGCCCATTCGGCGGCTTCGGCCAGGGTGCGTACCTCGAGGCCGGATTGGCGGGCGGCGTCTGCGGAGGATGATTCGGCTCGAAGACCGACCACGACTTCCACTCCCGAGTCGGCCAGGTTGCCTGCGTGGGCATGACCCTGACTGCCGTATCCGATGACGGCAACCTTGCGGTCCCGTATCAGTTGGCCGTCGGCGTCCTTCTGGTAGTGGATGGTGACTGTCATGGCGTGCTCCTACTGTTCACCGGCTTTGGTCCTGGCCTTGGCGTCACGGGCCATCGCAATCCGTCCCGACTTGACCAGGTCGACCACCCCGTAGTGCCCGATGAGGGCGAGAAAGTCGCTGAGGCGTTGGGGGTGATCGCAGAGTTCGAATGTGACGGATTTGGCTCCTACGTCGATCGTGGTGGCACCGAACACTTCGGCGGTGTCGCGCACCTCTCGCCGACTCCCGGGGTCGGCGGACACCCGCACCAGCATGACCTCACGTTCGAGCGAGTCGTTCGGGTCGAGTTCTGACACCTTGAGGACATTCACCAGCTTGTGGAGTTGCTTGGTGACCTGCTCGACGGCGACATCGTCGACTACGAGTGTGATCTTCGAAAGACCCGGCTGGTGGATCGGACCGACCGCCAGTGAGCGGATGTTGAAGCCCCGCAACGAACACATTGAGGCCACCCGGGCCAGCACGCCCGGCTTGTCCTGGACGGTGACCGACAGGGTGTGATGCATCATTACAAGTCCTCCGGTCCGAGGGCGATGTCGCTGCAGGAGCCGCCGGCGGGCACCATTGGCCAAACCATTTCATCGGGGTCGGTTCGCACTTCGAGCAGCACCGGCCGGTCGTCGGTCGCCAGCATCTTGCGCAGCGCCGGTCCGACATCGGCGGGGGTGTCGACCATCATTCCGACCCATCCGCAAGCCTCGGCCAGGGCGGCGTAGTTGGGGGAGCCGCCGCTCAGATCGGTGGCCGAGTAGCGACGGTCATAGAACAGCGTCTGCCACTGGCGCACCATTCCGTGGCCTCCATTGTTGATCAAGACCACCTTGATCGGCACGTCCTCGGCGGCCGCCGTCACCATCTCCTGGAAGGTCATCTGGAACGAGCCGTCACCGTCGACGGCGACCACCAATTCGTCTGGCATGCCCACCTTGGCTCCGATCGCGGCCGGGACGGCAAAGCCCATGGTTCCCAGCCCTCCGGAGTTGATCCAGGTGCGGGGCTTGGAGAACGACCAGAACTGGCTGGCCCACATCTGGTGCTGGCCGACTCCCGACACCACTATCCCGTCGCCATCGGTGGCTTCGAGCAATTGTTCGATCACGTACTGCGCCTTGACCGGACCGTCCGGCTCCTGGTCGTAGTGCAGCGGGTACTTTGCCTGCCAGCCGGCGATCGTTTCGAGCCAGGGTGAGCGATCCGGTAGAGAGTCATCGACAAGTCGCGCTTCGAGTGCAGAACCGAGTTGCTCCAGAACGACCTTGACGTCGCCGACGATCGGCACTTCGGGATTGCGCACCTTGCCGATCTCGGCCGGGTCGATGTCGACGTGTATGACCTTCGCCCCCGGAGCGAAGGTCGCCGGGTTGCCGGTTACTCGATCGTCGAACCGGGTGCCGAGGGCGATCAGCAAGTCGGACTCCTGCATGGCGGTGACGGCGGTGTAGGTGCCGTGCATGCCCGGCATGCCCATTGCCAACCGGTGAGCGTCGGGGAAGGCGCCGCGGGCCATGAGCGTGGTGGTGACCGGAACGTCGAGTGCTTCGGCGAATCGGAGCAACTCCTCGGATGCGCCGGCGGCGATGATTCCTCCACCGACATACAGCACCGGTTGGCGGGCTTCCATGATGAGGTCGATGGCACGCTCGATCTGACGGCTGTGTCCGGTTCGCGACGGCTTATACCCGGGTAGGTCGACCGGTTCGGGTTCATGCCATTCGATCTCGGCTGCCAGCAGGTCCTTGGGGATGTCGACCAGCACCGGCCCTTTGCGACCGGTCGACGCCAGGTGGAATGCCTGATGAACTGCCTCGCAGATCTCGTTGGCATCGGTGACGAGGAATGTGTGTTTGGTGCAGTGCATCGCCATGCCGGTGGTGGGCGCCTCCTGAAAGGCGTCGTTGCCCATTGATGCCAGGGCCACCTGTCCGGTGATGGCAACCATCGGTACGGAGTCCATCAGGGCATCCTGCAGCGGGGTCATGATGTTGGTTGCTCCCGGCCCCGACGTAACGATCACGACGCCGACCCGTCCGGTGGCATGGGCGTAGCCCTCTGCCATGTGCCCTGCGCCCTGCTCATGGCGAGCCAGGATGTGCCTGATCGGGCTGTCGAGCAGCGGATCGTATGCCGGAAGGATGGCACCTCCGGGCACGCCGAACGCGACCTCTACCCCCTCGTGCTCGAGGGACTTGATGAGGGCTGCTGCTCCGGTCATCTTGGTCATCTGGCGTTCCTGGTTCGGGTACGAAAAAACCCTCCCGGGCTGGGAGGGTGGCGCATACGCATCTATGTAGACGTACGCGCTACATAATGACGAGTACGAGGGTGGTGGGAGTTCTTGACATGTGGCAGGTGAGTATTGCAAGCCTTATCGGCTTGTCAAGCCCATTCATAAAGCCTCTTGTCGAGCCGCGGTGGGGGAGGATCGGGACGCTGTCTCTAGGATGCCGCCGATGACCCGCAAGCTCCGTTCCGACGATGTGACCCGTTTTCCCGAGGCAGCTGCTTCCAGAGCCATGTTGCGGGCGGTAGGCCTGGGTGACGATGACTTCTCCAAGTCGCAAGTCGGCATCGTTTCTGCCGGCAACGAGGTCACCCCATGCAATACCAGCGGCCCGCGTTTGGCGGCTCGGGCCAAGGTAGGCGTGGCTGAGGCGGGCGGGGTTGGTCTTACGTTTGCGACGATCGCAGTATCCGACGGAATCTCCATGGGGACCGAGGGGATGCGAGCGTCCCTCGTTTCGCGTGAAGTCATCGCCGATTCGGTCGAGTTGGTCATGCACGCCGAGCGGTTCGACGCGTTGGTGTCGATCGCAGGATGTGACAAGTCACTTCCGGGCATGCTGATGGCGGCGGCTCGTTTGAACCTGCCTTCGGTGTTCCTGTATGGCGGGACGATCATGCCCGGACGTTGGCGCGATCGTGACATCTCGATCGTCGATGTCTTCGAAGGCATCGGTGCCCACTCCGAAGGAAAGCTCACCGACGACGAACTCCTGGAGCTGGAGCGGGCCGCCTGCCCCGGCGAAGGTTCGTGTGCCGGGATGTTCACCGCCAACACGATGGCTTCCGTGGGTGAGGCACTCGGCATGTCGCTGCCGGCAAGTGCCTCGGTCCCGGCGATCGACCCGCGCCTCGAAGATTTCGCCAAGGCTTCCGGTGCTGCAGTGATGGAGTTGCTCGACGCCAACCTGCGGCCCCGTCAGATCATGACGCGGGAGGCCTTTGAGAATGCGATCACGCTGGTGATGGCCCTCGGTGGTTCGACCAATGCCGTGCTTCATTTGCTCGCAATCGCCCACGAGGCGAGGGTGGAGCTTTCGTTGGAGGATTTCGATCGGATCAGCCGCAGGACCCCGCACATAGGCGATCTACGACCATTCGGGAAGTACCACATGGTGGATCTCGATCAGATCGGCGGGGTTCCGGTTGCGCTGCGGGGGTTGCTCGATGAGGGGTTGCTGGTGGGGGACACGATGACCGTCACCGGCAAGACAATGGCCGAGAACCTGGCGGGCGTGTCGTTCCCGTTGGACCAGGATGTGCTGCTGCCGCTGTCGGCTCCGCTCGCTTCCGACGGAGGGATCGCGGTGCTGCGCGGGTCGTTGGCTCCGGAAGGTGCGGTCGTAAAGGTCGCCGGGGTCGATCAGTCGGTGTTCGAGGGCCCGGCCCGAGTATTCGATGACGAGCAGGACGCTCTGGAGGCATTGAGCCGCCACGACCTACAAGAAGGCGACGTGGTTGTGATCCGCCATGAGGGTCCCAGCGGCGGTCCCGGGATGCGGGAAATGCTCCGGATCACCGCCGGCATCAAAGGTGCCGGCCTCGGCAAGACCACCGCCCTGTTGACCGACGGGCGTTTCTCGGGCGGCACGACCGGGTTATCGATCGGCCACATCGCACCCGAGGCCGGCGTCGGCGGCCCGCTAGCGCTGGTGGAGGAAGGCGACCGCATCCGGATCGACATCCCCAACCGCCGAGTAGACCTCCTCGTCGATGACAACGTGCTCGAAGAGCGTCGCAAGGACTGGAAACCCCGCGAGCCGCGCTACACCACCGGAGCCCTGGCCAAGTACGCCAAGTTGGTCGGCTCGGCCGAGTCGGGCGCAGTCTGCGGGTGAAGAAGCAATTAGCAATTAGCAATTAGCCCAGAACTGCTCTCCCTTTGGTTTGGGGGGCTCTGATCACTCTCCCCTTTGGGAGGAGTCAATCGGCGGAGCCGATTGGTGGGGGGATTGCCTGCAAGCTGCACGCTCTCTTTAGAATCCAGCGTCATGTCCACCGGCGACTCTCGCACCCTCATCCTGTTGGCGCTTACGGCCAATGCGCTGATCGCCGTCTTCAAGTTCATCGCCGCCGGGATCAGCGGGAGTGCGGCGATGCTGGCCGAGGCGTTCCACTCGGTCGCCGACACCGGCAATCAGTTGTTCCTGCTTCGGGGCACCGTCGCCAGCAAGTTCAAACCGTCCGTCCAGTTCCCCTTCGGCCGGGGGAAGGAGCTCTACTTCTGGGCGTTCATGGTTGCCGTCTTCCTGTTCGTCGGCGGCGGCGTCCTGGCCTTCATGCAGGGTCTCGATCGGGTCAGGAATCCGGAGCATCTCGAAGGTGGCTTGATGTTCAACCTCATCGTGCTTGGCCTCGCCGCGTCCTTCGAGATCTTCATCGCGTTCATTCCGGCAGTCCGAGAGTTCAACCGGCGCCGCGGAGGTCGCAAGATCTGGGTGACGATTCGAGAGTCGAAGGATCCTGCGCTGATTGTTGTGTTGTTCGAGGATTCGGTGGCGGTCGTCGGCATCATGGTTGCGGCGGCCGGCCTCCTCATCGGAGATGTGACCGGGAATGCCGTTTGGGACGGTGTTGCCTCGATGGTCATCGGGGTGCTGTTGGCCTTCACTGCGTGGATCCTGGCCATTGAGACGAAGGGCCTGCTGGTTGGTGAGGGAGCAAGCAGGCGCACTCGTTCGGCCATTCGTTCGGCCACTTTGTCGGTCCCTGAGGTCGAGACGGTTGATCGGCTGCTCACCATGCACCTCGGTCCGGACGAGATCCTGATCAACATGGACGTCGTGGTGGATGGAGCCTTGAGCGGCCGGCAGGTCGAGGAGATCGTGGATTCGATCGAAGCCAAGATTCGTGAATTCGTTCCGGAGGCAACCCGGATCTTCGTCGAAGTGGGCCCCGGCCCGTGACTACCGCCTCGGCGCCCGCTTCGTCGGCGAATCTCGGACCCGGCTTCGACGTTCTCGCTTTGGCGCTGAACCGACGGTGCACGGTGAGCGCTGATTCGGCCGACGAATGGTCGGTGCTCAGTGGTGATGAGCCTGCGTCTGCGGCGACGATCGAAATGGTGAGATCGGTTGCCGGAGATGCAGGACCGTATTCCGTGAGGATCGACTCCGATATCCC
>JAZGCP010000243.1:0-5037 GCA_036477035.1 Acidimicrobiia bacterium
AACGCTCCATGACCCGCAAGGCCGAACGAAGACTGCACGCAGCTCAAAGGAAAGTCGGTAACGAGATGGACGATATCGACGAACTCGAGCGCGATATGGCAGAGGATGTAGACGAAATCGTCGCAGAGTGGGCAAATAAGGCGGCCGAAATCGAGACCATCGAGATCGGCCTGGAAAAGACCGACGTCTCGGTCGATTCGCTATCCCTGGTCTGGATTCCGATCGACTAGGGGGCCAAACACTTCGGCTCACAACCCTCAAGCAAGCGCCGATAGTTGCCGAATGGATTCCATTATGACCGCTTCTATCAGCTCAATACGCACTGATACCCCACGATCCTCCATAGATCGCGTCGATGAGTCCACCAGTGACGACAGCGCCGCGGTGACAGTGGTTCTCCATTGGGATGGAGCCGACCATGTCGGTGAGGCCGCCGGACCGCCGGGCGCCGCGGTTAGACCACTGTTGGTCGCCCGAGCGACTCTCGCCGCCCTGACAAGCGCCGGAAGCCGTGAGTTCGAGGCGATCGAGGCGTCGGTGACGGAGACGGCCGGGGCGTCGGTCGCACTGGTAGCCGTATCTGATCCGCTGCTCACCAATCCCCTCATCGGGACGGCAGTAATGCCGGATGACAATGAGCAGCTCGGGTTCGCCCGCGCCACCCTCGACGCAGTAAACCGCCGGACCGAAGTCCAGTAACTTCGGATTCGGTCCCGAATCCCGCCACGCGGGTTCGTAGAATTTGCGTTAGCCCGAAGCCCCAACAGGGCACGAGCCAGAACGAGATCCAGGTTGCTGAAGAGCGGCCGTCGCAGAGATCGCTCGATTGCAGGCTCACTGATGGTGAGCCCCGGTACCCTGTCGATCATGCGCAAACGCCCGATGATCATCAGCATCGAAGACGAGATCGACGGCGAGGACGCCCGCATCACCGTCATACTCGATTGGGCCGATCAGCCCTGGCATGGCCAGGCGATCGGGTCGGCCGCAGCCCAACCCAGGCTGGCCGGCGAGGCGGCACTCGACGCCATCCATCTGCTCACGGCCGGTCGGGTCAAGGTGGAATTGCTGGCCGTCGCCACCTCCGATCTCGGTGCGGCACGCGTCGCACTCGCCCAGGTCAGGCTTGATGGCGACGAGATCTTGGTTGGAAGCGCGCTCCAGGGCGAAGCGGATAGCCGGCTGGCCGCGGTCCGAGCGGTCATGGACGCCATCAACCGACGTCTCGAGTTGATCCTCTGAATGGGAAGGTGCGCCGTGCCGCCTCGAGGGTGGCATCAACCTAACCAGTAACCAGTAACCAGTAACCAGTAACCAGAAATTACGACACGCTCTTACTGGATACTCGACGGAGCGACGACCTGACAACGCCAGACGCGTCTCACCGGTATTGCGAGACCACGTCTAGAACTGGAGACTGCGACCGAAGGTCGCTAAACCAGGTCCTGCTCCCGGATTCCGAAAGACGGATGCCGGAGGCGACAGAGCGCCAGCTTCTCGAGTTGACGAATCCGTTCCCGCGTCAGGTTGAACTCCTCACCGATCTCTTCCAGGGTGCGTGGCACGCCATCGAGGAAGCCGTAGCGCAGAGCGAGGATTCGACCCTCGCGATCTGGCAGGCGAGAGATAGATCTCCGCAGGCTATTGGCGATGTCGCCCTCTTCGGTGACCCGAACCGGATCGGTTGCGTCTTCGTCTTCGATGAAGTCACCGAGCTGGGCTCCGTCCTCACCGACCGGCTGCTCCAGCGACACGGTGTCGGCGACACCGAGGGCTAGTTCCACCTTGTCGACGGTGACTCCGGCCTCCTCGGCGATCTCGGCAGGCTTCGGGTCACGCCCGAGCTCGGCCTTGAGACTGGCCTGCGCCGCCCGCACCGCGGCGAGAGTGTCGTGGAGGTGAACCGGGATCCGTACCGTCCGCGACTTGTCGGCGATCGCCCGCGTGATCGCCTGCCGAATCCACCACGTGGCATACGTGGAGAACTTGAATCCCTTGCGCCAATCAAACTTCTCGACGGCACGGATCAGGCCCAGGTTGCCCTCCTGGATCAGATCGAGGAAGTCGATCCCCGACGTGTTGGCATACCGACGAGCATTGGCGACAACCAGTCTGAGGTTTGCGGTCAAGAAATCGTCTTTTGCCTGCTGACCGAGACGCCTGTTGCGCTTGAGCTCGACCTCTTGAGCCTTGCCCTTGTAGTCGCCGGCCTCGAGACGCGCCGCAGCGTCTTCGCCAGATTCGATCTTCTGGGCGAATTCGACCTCGAGCTCTGCGGTCAGCAGCTCATACTCGCCGATTGCGGTGAGATACTGGCTGACGAGATCGGTCGTCAGGCGACCACGATCGTCTGTGAGCTTGTTGCGTTCACGCTCGCGTCGCGTCTTGGCAACTGCCATGTCTGGGGATGTCCTCTCGTCGGCTGCCGTCTGGATCTATCGGTGTGCGCCAAATTTCTGGCTCGGAATTTGGGACGAGCGGTGGCCAAGGCCTGTCAAATACCGCTCGTGAACAAATTCACAAGACTTGCGTCTCTTCACTATGTCACAGAGGGTGCGATTTGTGAACCCCCCAATCTTCACCAGTATTCCGAAGACCGATTGGAGCCCAACCCATAGTCGTTCTACGACTCGATATCACTCTCCGCCTATGGCTGGTAACTAAGAGTCACCAGGACTCGCTCGAGTGTCTCCAGCCCGGTCCCATCGAGGCTCACCAATTGCACGAGAACTCTGTACGTGACGTCGGGCGGTCCGCCGACAAACACAAAGAAGTCGTTGTTCGCACCTCCGCACCGCGACCACGTCTGCACCGTCCCCGATAGTGTTCCGAAAGATCGCTGGTCGACCTTCCCGGGAGTGCAGATCCCTGAGAAGTCGCCGATTTGGGGTGAGAAGTCGGTGGTGGACACTCCGACAAAGACACCCGGCGTATCCCAGGACGAGTACCAGGCATCGACATCGGGAGCGGCGGTGACGGTAGGCCCTACCCGTCGACCATCGACCACCCATTCCGAGCCGGACACGTCACCCCACTCTGCCGGCACTTCGATCGAGAGGGCGCCGGAATCGTCCGAGACGACACCGAACCGACCCGGCTCGGACGTCGCCGCAGGAGTCGTCGTCGTTGCGGCCGGCCGGGTAGTCGAGGTGGTGGTCGACAAGGCCCGGGAATCCTCTTTCGTGTCACCGTACCCCCCGAAGACATTGACGCCGGCAACCACCAGCAACGCGATTCCGGTCAGACCGGCGATCACGGCGATCACGCCAGCTGCGGAGAAGCCCATGTCTCTGTATGCAGTCACGCCCCGATCGTAGGTTGATAACCGAGTGCCGCTACATTTTTGACATGGCAAATCGACTCCTCAATGCCACATCTCCCTACCTGCTCCAGCATGCCGACAACCCGGTCGATTGGTGGGAGTGGTCGCCAGAGGCATTCGCCGAGGCGGCCGCAAGGGACGTTCCGATTCTTCTCTCCGTCGGATATGCGTCGTGCCATTGGTGCCATGTAATGGCTCACGAGTCCTTCGAGGACCCGGCGACGACGGCGATCATGAACGCCCGTTTCGTCAATGTGAAGGTCGATCGGGAAGAGCGACCCGACATCGACCGCATCTATATGGATGCCGTCCAAGCAATGACCGGACAAGGAGGATGGCCCATGACCGTCTTCCTCACTCCCACCGGTGCCCCGTTCTTTGCCGGCACCTACTTCCCAAAAACAGACCGTGGTGGTCATCCGGGGTTCACCAGAGTGTTGGATTCCATCTACGACGCCTGGACCAACAGGCGTGCCGAGGTCGAGGCCCAAGCGGGTTCACTCGTCGAGACGATCTCCATTCCGACCCCGGTCGGAGATTCCGTCCCGGGTCTGGCAGCACTGCGCGGTGCCTACGAATCGATCCGATCGGCCTACGACCCGACGTACGGTGGATTCGGCCGAGCACCAAAGTTCCCACAACCGTCGACTCTGGAATTCTTTCTGAGGTCGGTCGGGAAAGACTGGGCGCCGGAGGCCGAATCGATACTCATCCGTACTCTCGACGCAATGGCAAACGGAGGAATCCACGACCAAGTCGGCGGTGGTTTCTCCAGGTATGCGGTCGACGACCGTTGGTTGGTGCCCCACTTCGAGAAGATGCTCTACGACAATGCCCTTCTCGCTCGCCTCTACGCCCGCTCCTGGCAGGTAACCGGCCTGCAACGGTTCGCCGATATCGCCGGCTCGACCCTGGATTACATGCTGCGGGATCTGAGACTTGCCGGCGGCGGATTCGCCTCGGGCGAAGACGCCGACTCCGAAGGAGAGGAGGGACGCTTCTACATCTTCTCGTGGTCCGAATTCTCCTCGGTCACGGATTCGGAGGCGGTGGCCGAGGTTCTCGGCGTCACCCCCGACGGCAACTTTGAAGGCCGATCGATTCTCCACCGCAGCCGACCCGTCGACGAGGTCGCCGCCGCACACGGCCTCCCCGAGGATCGACTCGAAGCCGACGTCCGATCCACCCTGCGAGCCTTGGCAACGATCAGACAGGGCCGGGTCCGCCCGGGATTGGACGACAAAGCGGTCTGCGCCTGGAACGGCCTGGCAATCCGGGCATTGGCCGAGGCGGGAATGGTGCTGCCAGAGCCACGCTACGTGGAGGCCGCACGAGAGACCGCCCGATTCGTTCTGACCGAGATGCGTGGACCCGACGGGCGGCTCTTCCGAGCCTGGCGAGACGGCCGGACCTCCAGCCCTGGCTTCTGCGACGACTACGGGGCTGTGGCGCTCGGCCTCTTCAGCCTCTACCAGGCGACCTCCGAGCCCGAATGGTTCGACGCGGCGCGCCACATCACTCACCAAATGATCGAGCTCTTCGGTGACGAAGAAGTCGGCGGCTTCCATGCGACCGGTAATGACGTCGAGCAGCTGATCGCTCGCCCCAAGAATCTGTTCGACAGCCCGACGCCGTCCGACAATGCACTGGCGGCAGAGGCGCTCCAGCACCTGGCAGCATTCAGCGGCGACCCCGACCTTCTCATACGACTGGAC
>JAZGCP010000244.1:0-3693 GCA_036477035.1 Acidimicrobiia bacterium
TGGTGATGAGTCCACCGTGGTCACCGGGTCCTCGTGGAAGAAGGGTGGCGAGATCGACGGCGCCGTAGGCAAGGTGCTGTTCGCCTTGGGCACGTCCTATTACGTTTGCTCTGCGACCGTGATCGACGACGGCTCCATTCTCCCCAACGGGTCGGCGATGATCCTTACCGCGGCCCATTGCGTCTACGACGAGTCGCCCGGTGGCGGATTCGCCGACAACTGGATGTTTATCCCCGACTACGACGACAAGCCCGCTTCGCTCACGACGAGCGGATCGTTCTGCGGTGCCACGGCCTACGGATGCTGGACTCCGGTGGCGATGGCTGTTCACAGCGGATATGCCGATGCCGGCGGTTTCAACTATCAAGCCGTGGAGCACGACTTTGCGGTGGTGAGAGTTGGCCCAGGTGGACTATCGGGTGGCGCCGAACTTGATCATGTGGTCACGGAGCAGAACTTCAGCTTCTCGTCGGTTGCGATCGACGGCTCGGTTGGGGGCTACGCCTTCGGCTATCCGGCACAAAAGAAGTGGAAGGGCAACGACCTCATCTACTGCGCCGGCCCCATCGACGGCGATCCGTACAACAGCAACAACACCTACCGGATGAACGAATGCAAGCTCAACGGCGGGTCCTCGGGCGGTGGATGGCTGTCGTCGTTCGACGAGGCAACCGGCGCCGGCACGGTGATGTCGCTGAACTCGTACGGCTATACCGGCATCAATGCGATGCACGGCCCGATCCTCAACCCCAACACCCAAGCCGTATTCACCAAGGCGCAGGGCTCCGGCGGGATCGCTCCCTAGCCAGGCTCGAAGCTGAATCTTCGAATCGGTCCCGCAGACCCTGGCGGAAGCTGGGTACCGACAGCTACTCCTCAGGCTAAGCGGCTCGCGGCTCAGCGCCTCCGTTCCGGGTCTGGCATAGTTCCCGGGGCTGCTTCGGGCACCCCGACGGGCACCTCAGAGTTGGGGAACGGTCGCGGCAGAGCGTCGCTTCGGGCCCGTACGGTGTCGACGCGCCTCAAACGCACCAGGCCAGAGACCTAGTGCGCTGATTCCGCTGCCAGTTAGCAGACGTCAGTGGAATCCCAACTAGCCTGCGAGCCTCTCCGCGGCCATTGTGGGAGGTGTGATGCGGTTGGGGTTCTGGTGGGTGGGTGCGTCTGTGATCCTGGTCGCGGCTTGCTCGTCTTCGGACACGTCTGCCTCCGTGGCGACGGTCGCGTCGGGGGATGACTCCTTTTCGTGTCCCACCGAGCTCGGCTTCGCTGCCGTCCCTCTCCCGTCTGTGGATCAGCTGGCAGCCGGGATGGAAGTGGCGTTCCCCGCGGTCGATCTTGCCGGCGCTCTGGGGGCGGTGCCCGAGGAGTACCTCTTTGGTAAACCGTTGCAGCACGTGGCGGCGGCGATCATGTGCTCGATCGGTCCCGGTGATATCGCTCCGAGCGGGGTGAGCGGTCTCAGATCGTGGCGCAGTTCGGCCGACGAGCCGGAGTTCACATACGACTCCGAGACCCACAGCTGGGGGACCGAGATCAGCAGCCACAGTGAGGCGAGCAGCTCCCAACCCGACTCCCAGGGCGCCCGCATCGGAGTGGACCTGCAGATCTCGGCCTCGGCGCCGCAGTGTTGGGACGAGCAAGGCAACATGACCGCCGAGGCAGCCGTGACGGGCGAGGTGACCCGAGTGGCGGCTGATGGCTCCAGCGACACCGTCGAGGTCGGCCTCGAGATGACGATCAACTTCAGCGAGGGCACGGTGGACTACGAGATGCAGCTCGATGGGAACACCATCGCCTTCCACGACGGTGTGGAGACCGTGGATCCGGCTCTCTCGGTCATCTTTTACGACGATGACGATTTCGCCACTCTCCGGGTGGCATCGGAGGTGATCTCAGGGGCGGGGCAGATTGCCGGCCTGGCTACGGCTTTTGGCGCCTGGGAGAAGGCGTATGAGGGGAACACGCTGGACCGCATCTCGGACTGCCTCGAGGTCGAGCTAAGCCCGGGACGGCTGAGCCTCGAATCAGGCGAGTCGGCTCCGATCTCTGCCACGGTCCGCGACTGGCGGGATCGGCCCCTGGTGGTCGTCGTGTCGGCCGAGGCCACACAGGGCACCTTTGCTCCCGCCGTCGGACCGAGCGGGGCGGCCGACGGTATCTGGACGACCACCTACACCGCTCCTGACGGGGACTATGAGACCGACCGCATCGTCGTCACCGCCCAGCGGCAGGCACACGTGGCCAAGGCGCGTATGACCGCCAGACCGCCCGGTCAGGTCTGGTCACTGGCCATGACCCTGGACGTGGCAGAAGTCACTTTCCTGTGGGATGGGGTCTTCTCGGTCAGCGGCGGAAAGATAGACGGCGATGGGATAGGAACGCTCCTCGGCTCGGGAGAATGCGTAGAGCAGGGAGTCACGATAGATGTCTTTGAGGTGACGGGGATGTTCACATTCGAGGTGACCGGTACCCAGGCTTTGAGGGATGGCGAAGAGTGGCTGACCCTTCGGGTGGACGCCACCGAGGCCAACGTGGAGTTAGGTGCCGAAGATCCCAGGTGTGTGGCATTTGCGGAAGGCTTCCCCAAGGGATTCTTGAGCCTTGTGCCGCCGTTGCCTGGTCAGTACTACCCCCAGGGGTTCGACATCCAAGTGACCGACGGGAACGGATTCTCAGATCTAGCCATGGAGCCCTACATCCTCGAAGTAACGGTCACCCGGCTCGACGAATAGGCGGCCGAAGCCTGTTCGGACATGTTAAGAACCATTCATGTCGGGGGTTACCGCGGTCGTCGTTTTCCACGGGAGCGCTTCCGTTGTATCTCGCAAGCATTCGGAAACCTGGACCGGTATCCGAGGGCCCGCAACGTGGCAGAGGGCGACGGAACGCAAGCGGAACGATCCAGTGGGATCTCGCCTACTAGCCGCTGCCTATCCCAGTAGCGTCCGCTCCGAGAAACCCCAGGTCACGACCGGCGCATCGTTGTTTCTGGGCCGAGTCCTCGATCCCAGCACTTGAGTAAACGCTGTCGGCATAGTCTTGGTCGTCTGTGCGTACGGAGCCGGCATATCTATCCCGAGAAAGGGAATCGCCTAGGATGCCCACCCCCATGCGCACATCGAACCAGTACTCCTCGAGAACGCCCGGGTTCCTCATAGTCGTCATCGTCGGTCTTCTTCTCACCGCGTGTGGCGATTCCGACGAGACCGGAGCCGAAGCCACTCCGGCCACGGGCCTGGAAACCACCTCCACCTCTGGGCCCGGCTCGACAATTGCTAAAGGTGAAGGCGACGCTCCCCAGGCGACCGACACGACGTCGGTTTCCGCTGCTGGTGGCTTCTCCGGCGACCTCACCATTGCCGGACAATCGATCAACCTGATCTCGGGATGCGTCGACACCTTCGATCCCACGGGAACGGGCACCGTAATGGCCCAGTTCCAGGGGGAAGATGGGACCACCATCGATGTTGTCGTCACCGACGGAGGATCGACGGTGGGCGTCGTTCAGGAAGGTCGGATCTGGTCGAATGTGAGCGACTCAGAGTTCACCGTCGAGTTCGACAACGATGCGGGCACCCTGTCGGGACGAGGTCTGGTCACGGAGGCCCGGACTACGGCCAATCCGGAGGCAGATGAGACCCCCGTTGCGGCCGAGGTGTCCGCCGCATGGGACCCGGCCAACCCCTGTCC
>JAZGCP010000245.1:0-10194 GCA_036477035.1 Acidimicrobiia bacterium
TGAAGAACGAACAGGGAGTCGCCGGAGTGTTCGTCGCCCTCTCGATGACCATCTTGATCGGAATGCTCGGCTTTGCCGTCGACATCGGGGCTCTCTACAACGAGCGACGCCAGTTGAGCAATGGAGCGGACGCCGCGGTGCTCGCCATTGCAGAAGACTGCGCTCTCGGTGTCGGGTCGTGTGACCCGGCCACCGCCACCGTGACCGCCCGGAATTTTGCCAACGCCAATGCCAACGACGGCTTCGCCTTTATCGAAGACGTTTCCCTCGACCCGAATGCCCGCACGGTGCGAGTCGAGGTGGGCACGCTCGAGACCGACGGGGGCCGGGTGCTCACTCCCTTCTTTGCCCAGGTGGTCGGGTGGGACGGGTCCACCGTCCACGCCTCCGCCTCGGCTCTCTGGGGGTATCCCAGCTCGATGCGCGGGGTGCTGCCGCTGATCATCTCCGAATGCGAGTTTCCGCTGGGCACTCCGGTCCCGACCCCTCACGAGATCCTGACCTTCCACCAGGGGAAGAACACCGAAGAGTGCAATGCGGTCACCGGCCAAGACACCGACGGTGACGGCAAGCTGGCCGGAGGGTTCGGCTGGCTCAGCACCAACGGGGATTGCGCCTCCGACCTGTCCACCGGCAGCTGGGTCTTTGCCGACCCCGGCTCCTCGCCACCCAACGGATGCTCCCCACCCGACCTCAGTGGGCTGGTCGGTATTCCGACCCCGCTGCCGATCTTCAACGACATCACCGACCTCGGCGCCAACGGGCAGTACCACATCTCGGGCTTTGGGCTCTTCGTCATCACCGGATACAACTTCGGCGGTCAGTACAAGGTCAATCCCCCATGTTCGGGAGACGAACGCTGCGTCTCCGGCCGATTCATCCCGGGCACCGTTCACGACGGCGAGCCGGGTGGACCGAATCGCGGAATCGTCATCGTCAAGCTGACCGGATAGGAGACGGACAATGCGCAGAGCCATCGGAATCATCGGAGCGGTAGCTATAGCCGCCCTGGGCACCCTGCTCTTGGTCGGTTACGTAAGAGGAGCCGAGGACCGCGCTCTGGCCGGCGAGGAACTCGCCGAAGTGCTGGTGGTCGATCTACCGATCGCCCAGGGAACTCCGGCCAGCACACTGACCCAATTCGTCCGCCTCGAGCAAGTGCCGATGAAGGTCAGGGCCGAGGGCGGTATCGCCGACCTGGCCACTCTGGCCGACCTGGTGGCCGCCACCGACCTCCTTCCCGGAGAACAGCTCATCACATCGCGTTTTGTGACCGCCGAGTCGCTCGAAAGAAACGCCCGAATAGAAATACCCGCCGACGCCCTCGAAGTGACGATCTCGATTTCGCCGGAGCGAGCGCTCGGAGGCCAGTTGATCCCGGGCGACGTGGTGGCCGTGATCGCATCGTTCGACCCCTTCGACCTGAACAGCTTCGAACCATCGGACCTGGGCCCGGGCGAGGTCATCGACCCCAATGAGATCTTCCTGGGTGCATCCGACAACGATCCGGGCTCCTCGGTGCGATCACCCACCTCCACCAGCCTCATCCTGCACCAGGTGCTGGTCACTGCCGTGCAGCTGGAGCAGCTGCCCCGATTGGCCGGCGACGATCTACCGGACGACACGCCGGAACTGGCGCCGACGGGCAACCTTCTGATCACGCTGGCAGCACCGGTCGACGCCGTCCAGCGAATCGTGTTCACCGCCGAGCATGGGTTCATCTGGCTGGCCGCCGAAGGAACGGATGTCGTCGACTCGCCGACGCCGATCCTGACCCGAGGGACGGTGTACCGATGAGACCGATAATCCTCGCCGGCTCGACCGACCCGTTCGCCCGCAAGGTGTACGAAGCGATCGGCGACGACCTGCAGGATCGGGTTCGGCTGTGGACCCGTCATCTGGCCGAGCCGGGAGGGCTGGAGGCACTCCTCGACGCCCAGCCGGCGGTGGTGGTCCTCGGCCCGGGAATCGTCGACGAGGTCTCGCTCCGCTTCGCCCACCAGATCGACGCCCAGCGGGCCGACGTCGGCGTAGTCGTCGTCCAGAACGCCGGGACCGACGTCGATGCCGCCCTCGCCGCCGGGGTGCGCGGGATCCTCAGCAAGGACTCAGATGGGGAATCGATCAGGGCCGCCATCGGACGTGCCGCCGCATCCGTCGATCGATATGACGAGAGAACGCAGACACAGATGCGCAAACCGTCGGTCGGCCGGGCCAAGGTGACAACCGTGTTGTCTCCGAAGGGCGGAGCCGGCAAGACCGTCCTCAGCACCAACCTGGCGGTGGGACTCGCTTCGGTGGCGCCGCGCGGCGTTGTGATCGTCGATCTCGACCTCCAATTCGGTGACGTCGCCTATGCCCTGGGTCTCAAGCCGCGTCACACCATGTATGACGTCGTGGCATCTGTCGTAGCCACCACCGGCTCGCTCGACATCACAACCCTCAAAGTGTTCCTCACCCACCACTCCTCCGACCTCTACGTGATGTGCGCCCCCAATGAGCCGGCTCGAGGCGAAATGATCGGGGTAGAGGCCGTGCAGCAGGTGATCAGTCTGCTCGCCGCCGACTTCGATCATGTCGTCGTGGATACCGCGGCGGGGTTGAGCGAACACACTTTGGCGACGCTCGATCTCTCGACCGACGTGATCTTTCTCGCAGACCAGGACGTCCCCAGCGTTCACCATCTCAGCAAGGTCATCAAGGCCTTCGACCGCCTGGGAATGCAGAGCGCCGAACGCCACTTCGTCTTGAACCGAGCCGATGCCCGGGTCGGCCTCACCATGATGAAGGTGGCCAACCAGGCGGGCCTGGCGGTGGACATCGAGATCCCGCTGTCGAAGCAGGTCCCGATTGCTCTCAACACGGGCTCACCGATCATTCTCTCCCAACCGAAGAACCCGTTCAGCCGCAAGATCTGGGAAATCGTAGAGCGACTCGCCGGACCTCAAACGCGGGAAACCAGGCAACCGTTGAAATGGAGTGCATAGATGAAGTTGAGTGACCGGCTCAAAGCCATCGACTCCGACCAACAACCGTCGTCGCCGGATAACGGACACGTCGGAGCACCGACTCCGTTCGACGACCCGCTCGCCGAATTCAAAGGTATGGCCAAGAAGGCCCTGTACGGCAAGCTGGAATCGCAAGCATTCGGCAGCGAACTGGGAGAAGGTGAGCTCAAGGAGACGGTGACCAGGGAATTGGAGCGGTTGATCGCAGAAACCGACATCCCGCTGAGTGCCGCCGAACGGGAGCGGATCGCCGAAGAAATCAGTGAGGACATACTCGGGTACGGACCGATCCAGCGCTTCCTCGATGACCGCGAGGTCACCGAGATCATGGTCAACTCCACCAACCCGATCTTCGTGGAGCGGGCCGGCAAGATCAGCCGCACCAACTCCCGGTTCTCCAGCGAAGAGCATCTGCGCCAAGTGATCGAACGCATCGTTTCCAGCGTCGGGCGCCGGGTCGACGAAGCGTCACCGATGGTCGACGCCAGGCTCCCGGACGGCTCACGGGTGAATGCGATCATTCCGCCGCTGGCGGTCGATGGACCGGCTCTGACCATCCGTAAGTTTGCCGCCGACCCCTACGGGGTCGACGATCTCATCCACCTCAAGACGATGACCCGCCCGATGGCATCGCTGCTCGCAGCCTGTGTGGAGGGCAAGCTCAACATGCTCATCTCCGGAGGCACCGGCTCCGGCAAGACGACACTGTTGAACGTCATGTCGTCCTTCGTCCCCGCCGACGAGCGCATCGTGACGATCGAGGACTCGGTCGAATTACAGCTGCTGCAGGAACACGTTGTGCGGCTGGAGAGCCGTCCCGCCAACATCGAAGGGAGGGGCCAGGTGAGCATTCGCGACCTGGTGCGAAACTCGCTGCGGATGCGCCCCGATCGGATCGTCGTCGGCGAGGTACGCGGAGCCGAGGCGCTGGACATGTTGCAGGCAATGAACACCGGACACGAAGGCTCAATGTCCACCCTGCACGCCAACAGTCCGCGCGACGCATTGAGCCGCCTCGAGACCATGGTGCTGATGGCGGGGCTAGACATCCCGGTCTCCGCAGTGCGCGAGTACGTCTCCTCGGCGTTGAGCGTGATAGTCCAACTCTCCCGAATGAGCGATGGCACCCGGCGAATCACCCAGGTGTCGGAGATCGTCGGCATGGAGGGCGAGGTGATCACGATGCAGGATGTGTTCCGCTTCGAGCAGACCGGCGTCGACGATAAGGGCACTGTGATCGGCGGCATCGTTCCCACCGGCATCCGCCCCAAGTTCGCCGAAAAGCTCGCCCGGGCAGGCCTGACCCTTCCCGCCGAGTTGTTCGGTGGTCCGCCCGACACCAAGGAGAAGGCGGCGTGAGAATGCTCCGCGTGATTGCAGTCGTCTGCGTGGTGGTGGCGATATCCATCCCGGCGTTGGCCGATGAAGGCCTGGTGATCGACTCCGTCGACATCACCAATGCGCCCCAAATGTCGCTGATCATCTCAGTCCCTGCCGAGGTAGTGGCGATGGATCCGGCGGCATCGGACTTTGCGGTTCTGGTGGAAGGTGTCCGGGTCTCCGCCGACGTGTTTGCCCTGGTACGGGACCCGATGGAAGTGGTGATCGTGATCGACACCTCCGGGAGCATGGCGGGTGAGCCAATGCAAGCTGCAGCGTCTGCTGCTCTCGGCTTCGTCGATTCCCTCCCCGAAATAGCCCAAGTGGCACTGGTCACCTTCGGCGACGAGGCGGTGGCCCGCAACGCCATGGGAGCGACTCGATCTGAGGTCGCCGAATCGCTTTCCACCTTGGTCGCCGAAGGAGAGACTGCTCTCTACGATGCGATGGTCACCGCCGCATTGCAATTCACCGAGGCCGATGCCAGACGCGTCTTAGTGGTGCTGTCGGATGGAGCCGACACGGTGAGCGCCGCCGACCTCGACCAGGCGATTGCCGCGGCCGCAGCAGCCAACGCCGAGGTGCGGGCCGTAGCCCTCCAGACCTCTGAGAGCGCCCACGACGCTCTGTCGGCGCTCACCTCCAACGGCTCGATCACCACCGCGGTCAACGCCGCCGACCTGGCGGCCGCATACCAGACCGTGGCACTCGAATTGACGGGCCGATACCGACTCACCTTCCAGGCGGCGTCGACCGGTTCGGTCCAGATCGATGTCTTCGTCAACGGGCCCACCCGGGTCTTGGCATCCTCCCAGGTGGTCGATCTCACCAGCGGCGTCGTCAGTCCGGGAGTTTCACCACGGCCGATCCCGGCGGGCTTCGGCAAGAACCCGACGCCGGCGGTCCCGGTCATCATCGCCGAGCCGACCGGGCTCAGTTCGGACTGGGCCCTGCCGGCCGGCATCGCCCTGGTGTTCGTTGGAGCGCTGACGATGCTGTGGCTCACCTCCAAGGATGACGACAATTCACTGGCGTTCGCGGCTCCGGTCGAAGTCGATCATTCGATCGAGCGAGCCGGTTTCATCCCGGCCGTCGGAAGAAGGGTGAAAGCGATCGGCGACCGAATCGCCGGGCGTAACGAGACCGGGGCCATGGACCGCGCCCTGGATCGCGCCGGAGTCGCCCTGCGTCCCGGGGAGTTCGTCATTGTCTCGGCAACCGGGGTGGTCGTCGGCGTGACCGCCGGACTCGTCATGGGCGGCACCATCGGCGCGGTATTTCTGGGAGCAGCAGCCGCGGCGGCACCACGAACCATTCTGCGCACACTGGCCAATCGGCGTCGGCGCGCCTTCGCCAACCAACTCGAAGGCAGTTTGCAGACGATCGCCGGGAGTCTGCGCGCCGGCTACGGGCTGGTGCAGGCGATGTCGACCGTCGCCGAAGAGTCGCCGTCGCCGACCTCAGACGAGTTCAACCGGGTTGTAGTCGAGTCGCGCCTGGGGCGATCGATCGAAGATTCGCTGGCCGCCATGGCCGAGCGCCTCGAAAACGAAGATCTCGGCTGGGTGGTCGAAGCCATCGAGATCCAGCACGAGGTGGGCGGCAACCTGGCCGAGGTCCTCGACACCGTGACCAACACCATCCGCGAGCGCAACCAGCTCCGGCGCCAGGTGCAGGCGCTCAGCGCCGAAGGCAAGATCTCGGCCATCATCCTCATTTCGCTACCCCTGGTGATCGCCTTCTTCATTGCGATGATCAGCCCCGACTATCTCGCCGAACTGACCGACACCGGGGTGGGCCGGATCATGATCGGGGTTGCTGCGCTCCTAATGCTCGCCGGCAGCGCCTGGATCAAGAAGATCATCCGGGTGGACTTCTGATGCTCGGCGTACCCCTGTACGTCGTGGCCGCAGCCGGGATGGTGGTGGCGAGCCTGCCGATTCTCGCCTGGTCGGTCGGCGGAATCCGGCACAAGGTTGATACCCCAGGTTTCGTCGACGGTCCGGTCGATGAGCGGCAGGCGTACCTGCGAGTCGGACCGCTCGATCGGGTCATCGTTCCGATAGCCCGTTTTCTGGGCCGCAAGGTCCGGCGAATCACCCCGGTGGGTTGGATTGAATCGCTGGAACGGCGCATTCGACTTGCCGGATCTCCCGACGCCTGGCCGGTGGAGCGGGCCCTCGCACTGAAGATGGTCCTCGGAATCGTCGGCGCCCTGGGGACGTGGGCCTGGAGGGGCAATGGTTTCGGCCTCTCCGATCTGGGGCTGAGCGCTCTCGGAGGCCTGGGTGGCTACGTGCTGGTGGATCTGATCCTCTACTCCCGCGGCAAAGAACGTCAGAAGAAGATCCTCAAGGCACTTCCCGACACACTCGACCAGCTCACGATCAGCGTCGAGGCCGGACTGGGATTCGACGCCGCCTTGATGAGAGTCGCCTCCACCGGAACCGGCCCTCTCGCCGAAGAGTTGAGCCGGGTGCTGGCCGAGATCAAGGTCGGCGTTCAACGGACCGAGGCCCTGAAACACCTGATCGAACGCACCGACGTCTACGAACTACGGCACTTCGTTCTGGCGCTGCAGCAGGCAGAACAGTTCGGGCTCCCGGTGGCCCGGGTGCTACGCATCCAGTCCGGAGATCTCCGAATCAAGCGACGTCAGCGGGCCGAAGAAGAGGCGATGAAGATCCCGGTCAAGATCGTGTTCCCCCTGGTCTTTTGCATCTTCCCGGCGTTGTTCGTAGTCCTGCTCGGACCGGCGATGATCCGGGTAGCGCGGGTTCTGATCTAAAGAAGTCTGGAGTCTGGAGTCTGGAGTCTGGACTCAGGACTCAGGACTTCGTTACGCGTTGTCTCCGGCCAGGGCTCCCTCAATCAACTCCCGGGCCTGGTCGATCAGCCGCTGCGCCTCGGCGACTTGCGACTGGTAGGTGGCCAGGTCGGCGTCGCGCAGAGCGGCATCCGCTCTGGCAAACGCGGCATCGGCTCGGGCCAGCAGCTGCGACACTGCGGCAGTCACGTCTTGCGGCAGTGGCTCCGTGGTCCCGTCGTCAGTGGTCCCGTCATCGGTGGTCCCGTCGTCGGTGGTTCCATCATCGGTGCCGTCGTCGACGACCGGAGCCGCATCGCCAAACACTGCCTGGAGCGACTCATCGAGGGTCTCTCGCATCACGATGCGATCACCGAACACCACGATGACGAACTTCACCTCCGGCAGAGCTGCAATGTCCGAGGCCGCCGCACTCCCCTCAGGGTCGGCAGACACATAGATCGGCTGCACGTACATGATCGAGTCGGCAATCGGCACCACCAGCATGTTGCCCTGGATCACCTCGGACCCACCCTGGCTCAGCAGGCTGAACTCACGTGAGATGTCGGGCTCCTGGTTGATCCGGGCTCCGATCTGGCCGGGACCGTCGACAAACGACTCGCGCGGCAACTCGAAGGTGATCAGTCGTCCGTACTCATCCGGATCCGACTTCGCCACGATGAAGGCCACCATGTTCGGGCGAGTCGCCGCGGTAAACGGCTGCAGCAGCAGGTACGAGAGATCGGTCTCGTCCGGAAGTTCCATCAGCAGGTAGTACGGCACCATCGGTCGGTTTTCGGCCGGGAATGACACGCGCTGCGCCTCGGAGCCGGTCGTCGACGGGTCGCGCGCTATCTCCCACGGGGCGCCGTTGTTGAAGAACACCCGGGGGTCGGTGACGTGGTATTTGGTGTACACATCGGACTGGACCCGGAACAGGTCTTCGGGATAGCGGAGGTGCTCGAGTAGCTCCGGTGGCATGTCGTCCTTGTCGGTGAACAGCGCCGGGAAGATGCTCCGGTAGGCCCGCACGATCGGATCCGTGTCGTCGAAGAGATAGAACGTGATCGTTCCATCAAAAGCGTCGACGGTGGCCTTCACCGAGTTGCGGATGTAATTGAAATCGCTGGGAAGTCCGGAGGCGACGCTGAGCCGCCCGGCAGCCGGGACTCCACCCGCAGTGGACGAAGTGCTATCGGCCGGGGTCGAATACGGGTACCGATCGGTCACCGTGTACATGTCCTGGACCCAGACCAGGTGTCCGGCGGCATCGATGAACAGGTAGGGATCGGTGTCGGCCGCCAAGAAGGGCGCCGCCTTCTCGAGGCGGTCGCGCAAGTTGCGCACCATGAGCACCCGACTGTCACTCGTGATCTGTCCCGAGATGAGCGTGTTGATATCGGCGAATCGCAAAGCGAAGGCCGCCCGACGGAAGATCGAACCGATCTCTACTCCGCCCTCGCCGTCGTATGAGGTAAAGGCCAACAACTCGCTCCCGTCGCCCCCAGCCGAGCCGGTCTCGATCGGAAAGTCGACCTCCTGCTCCTTGGTGCCGACCACCACGTAGTCGACCGACTCCACCGTCTCACCGAAGTAGATCCGCCCCTGGGTCACCTCGACCGACGCCGGCACCCCTTCGTCAGGATTGATGTCCTTGAGAATGAAGTCGGGCTGGCCCTGGGTCGTCACCGAGTTAGCCGGACTCAGCACGGCGCCGAACCCGTGGGTGTAGACCAGATGCTCGTTGACCCAGCCGCCTCCCGGAATACCGGCAGTGTCGAGCTCGCGAGCCGCCAGCATCACCTGCGTCAGCTCACCATCCAACAAGTAGCGATCGACGTCCACGTCATCGAACTGATAGAACGGCTGTAGCTCCTGAAGCTGTCGGTACGTGGTCAGGAGGACCGACGGATCCCACAGTCGAATGTTGTCGATCGTCGGCGAGTTGGCGGCTATGTCGTCCGCATTGAGCGCGTCGGACGCTGCGAAGTCCTTGACTTCGACCGAATCGAGACCGTATGCGGCGCGGGTGAATTCGATATTTCGCTCGACAAACGGAAGCTCCTTGTTGATCTCGTCCGGCTGGACCGAGAAGCGCTGCACGGCGGCCGGCCAGATACCGCCGAGCACCACCGAGGTGACGAGCCACAGGCCGAAGGCGACCGCCGGCAGGGTCCATCCCCTGATCCGCATGTTCACCAGGAGCAGAATGGCGGCCACCACCGAGATCCCAATCAGAAGGTTGAGCGCAGGTAGCTGGGCGTTGACATCGGTATGGGTCGCTCCGAATGCCGCACCACGCGACGAATACAGCAGATCGAATCGGTCCAGCCAATAACCGGCTGCCTTGAAGAGGGCGATGATCGCCAGCAACACCGAGAGGTGAACCTTTACGCCGGCAGAAACACGCTGCACTCGCGGCTGTATCTGTACGCCGCCGTTGAGATAGTGGATCGCGGCAATGACCAAGAAGGTGATGAGGAAGAACTGGAACCCCCAGCCGAAGAGGTCCCGATAGAACGGCACGGTGAAGACGTAGAAACCGACATCGTTGTTGAAGACCGGATCGACGATGCCGAACTTCTCGCTGTTCTGGAAGAGAAGCCAGTCCTCCCACCACGATCCGGCACCGAGGCCGATGAGCAGACCAAAGAACCCGCTTACGGCGAGGCGGAAGCGCAGACGGCGGCTGCGCACCCACTGCTGGAAACGCTCCACAATTTCCTCATCCGGGCTTCCGGCGACCAGGGATTGGGGAGGCGAGAGCCGATCGGCGGCCACGAGGTTCAAGAACAGGAGCGAGAACGCCACCAGTGTGGCGATGATGACGAGGAGAACCCGACTGAAGATCAGGGTACGCCAGACCGACCCGAAGCCCACCGAATCGAACCAAAGGAAGTCGGTCCAGAAGCTGGCGATCCCGCGTAGAGACAGCAGGAGGACGAACAACGCAACACCGGCCCCGATGAGCAGCCGCCGGCCGCGCGAAAAGGAACGGAT
>JAZGCP010000246.1:0-3791 GCA_036477035.1 Acidimicrobiia bacterium
GGGAGCCCAACGGCGAGCGCTTCCATCGCAACGAGCCCCCAGCCCTCTTTCAGCGATGGAAAAAGGAATGCATCTGCCGAGTGATACCACGCAGCGAGATCACGGTCGGAAATCGTTCCCAGCAGGACGATGTCGGTTTCGAGAGAGAGGCCGAGTGCTTCGGCCCGGGCGAGTGCGGCCGTCCGATATGGAGTGTGATCCTGGAAAGAGTGACCGCCAACGATGGCCAGCATCGGTGGGACGGCCAGCGACTGCTTGAGTGTCGCCAGCGCCTCGATCATCTCGATCGTCCCCTTACGGGGTTCGATGCCTCCCACGGTGAGGAAGAGGAAGCGGTCGGCCGCTCCGATGGTGGCCCTCAACCTGGCCCGGTTCAGGCCATCGGGTCGCGCGAGCTTCGCAGTGTTCACGCCGTTGTAAATGACTGTTGGCATCAAGCCGAATTCGTCGTAGAGGATCTGTTGCCACTGGCGGCTGACCACGATTAGCTCGTCGGGTTCGATGATGGCCTGGCGCTGACAATCGATGAGCGCTTGGGTGGTGAAGTCGTCGACATGATGGACGGTGCGCAGGACGGTCGGTCGCTCGGGATTATCGCTCGCTATAGCATCTCGAACCCGTGCTGCTGCACGGGCTGCAATGCAGTCCTGGGTGTGGAGAATCGAGAATTCCGCTGCCAGGGGGCCGAGACCGTCGGCGAGAGCATCAACCGACGTGAAGACCCGCTCGTCGAGTGTGTCGGCCCATGCAGGTCCAGGGATGAACGTGCACGGTACGGGGGTGTCCCGGAAGAACCCCGTGGTGGGATCACCAAGCGCGATTATGTGGACCCGTTCGCCGTCGGCTACCAGCGCTTCGGCCAATTCGAGCGTGTGGACGACGCCTCCTCGAGGTTTGGTTGAATACGTGACGAGGGCCACCGTCACGGTCTCAGGCTCCGCAGGCGCTCGGCATAGTCACATGGCGCTCCGGGACTGGCTGATAGCAGGTGTTCGTGTCGCAATCGCGGTCGCGGTGAGGGCGGCGCGTGCGTTGGTGGCGGCAACGATACAGCCGACGTCCTCCAGCTTCTTCCGCTGGCCTGCGAGACCCTGGGGGTCTCCTTCGGTGCCGAGCACATACGCGACCACCTGCGGCCCTCCGTCGATCGCGATCACGTCGGCACATGCCGGCGCAAGCTGACCTGCCGGGTCATCGTGGCTGCCGTAGCCGAGCACGACATCGATGAGGACGACAGCGGTGTGGGGGTTTGTGCCTTCTTGAACAATGCGCTCGAGCCGTGCTGCTGGATCGATCATGGGATGTGGGCGCCCTCTCGTGTACTCCTCCTCGCCCAGATCGAGGCAGACGTGGGCGCTCGGGGGAGCAACGGCGACATCCCACTCTGGCTGCAACGGCGTGTTCGAGTAGACGGACAAGCCCTGCTCCAACATCAGCGTCATGGCCTCGAAACACAGGGTGCCACCAGAGAACAACCCGCGGATGGCCGTCCGCGAAGTGTCCACTTTGGCCAGAGCATCGCTGGTGCGGCCGAGGAGATCCTCGTCGATCGGAGAGAAGTGGCCTCCGATCGCAGCAGTTACGGCCACCACTCCCTCCTCGAGGCTTGACGTCAACGTGACGTGCGCCGGGACCTCGATCGGCTCACGAAGCCCGATCAGCGTGGCGACCAGCGGCTTCACGGCTGGTCGGTTCAGCAATTTTCGGGACACCTCCGCCGATGGCGGCTTCGAGACGAGGAGGATCACTTCAGTGGCAGGGTCATCCTCCAAGCTGCGAATGGCATGTGCGGTCATGATGCCGCCAACGGCCTCGGACAGGTCACGTCCCCCCACACCGATTACCTGGGTGACACCGAGCCCGGCCCGGTCGATGAGGCTCATCACCTCCTGCGCCCCGGTGCCGGCAGCGGCGACGATTCCGACCGGACCGGTGCGGACCGCGTTGGCGAAACCCAAGCCGACGCCGCCTATAACCGCCGTCCCGGCACCAGGTCCCATCATGAACAGGCCCGCCGCCGCGGCACGGCTTTTGAGGTCTACCTCGTCTTCGAGCGGGACGTTGTCGCTGAACAAAAGCACATTCATGGAAGCGGTGAGTGCCTTGTGCGCTTCGAGCGCCGCGTAGTCGCCTCCGACCGAGATCACCGCAACATTCGGGGAATTGGGCAGGATGGCTGTTTCTTCGATACTCCGTATCGACGGCCCGGCAGACGCGGCGCTGCTCGTACCCGGGACGGAGAACAGCGCCGTCTCCGCGTTGGCAAGTGCAAGTTCGGCCTGCTCACCGCGCGCCGCGATCACGAGGTCGTTGGCGCCAACGTTGGCCAGCTCGTCGGCGCGGAAGCCCTCGTGAATGAGGACTTCGACATTGGTCGGTGTCCCCGTCACCGCCGCGCCCCACTCGATCCCGGGGGTCTCGAGTATCGCTCGGGAGCCCACTAGAAGCTTGACCGAATCCAGATAGGTATTCGGGTGCAACCGGATGCCGTGTGTGCTCACAGCGAGTCGCTCATGGCAGACCCGGCTGGAGGAGCCCTGCGGCTCCCGGGGTCGGTTTCACGGCGGCAGCGATCTGGACCACCGGGACCGGCACGGCGGCGTGCTCCGGGGGCCGGGTGGGAGGGGTCCGGGACCGCGGATTGGCGGCCATCATCGGCTGCGGTGCGCGCAACCAGGTCGACGCTCAGTCGGGATTGACGAGGCTCGTAAGCCGGGCTCGCGGATATGAGGCTCAAGCCCACTTCATCTACCAAAAGTCACAGTTCGTTGAGAATAGTGGATGACTGCACAAGGGACCGGGTTGCCCCGGCCAGATGGACTGAGCGTGGATTCGGCGCGGCCAGCACGGGAGACTCCCCAAAACGTCAGCGAGCCTCCGAGGGTTGTAGTGTGTCATATAGAAGATGATTGTTGCCGAAAGTTAACGGCAGCGCAGCGGACCAGGTGGCGACCGGGACTAGCCGTTGGTGATTGGCAGGCGACGGAGGGAGTGTGAGTTATGGGTTCCCCAAAGGTGACACGTCGGGTGATCGACGGCCACAGCCACATCGGAACCATGGAACCGTGGCAGTTCTACGATCTGAAGGAGCCGGTAACACCCACGGTTTACGACTTCCCGGACACGTCGGCCTACCTGCGCCATCTCGACTCCTTCGGCGCCGAGCGCGGGCTCGTGATTCCCAACTATGGGATTCCCGTCCAGTCCCAGCCCTTCTCGCTCAACGAGGTCGTGCTCGATGCAGTGACGTCGAGCGACCGCCTGGCCGGCGCACTGTGGGTTTCCTTCCTCCCCCAGAACAAAGAGATGACCTTGGAGGCGCTCAAGCTTGCCGGCGAGACGCGTGTCGTCGCTTTGAAGACCACGTTCCTTCTGGGCGGCAACCCGAACCCGGACGAGTGGGACGACGACACCCGTGAGGTGGCGGACGCATGCTTCAACACGGCCGAGGAGCATGACCTCGTGTTCCACTTCCACACAAGCCCGGGCGGCGCGTCGGATCTCAACAACTACATCCCGCTCGTCGAGCAATACGGCAAGCGAATAAAGATCTATCTGGTGCACTTCGGGGGCGGCGTCAGCGGGCACATCAGGCTGGTTCCCCGCTTCCTCGACTGGGTCGAGGAGGGCTACAAGGTCTATGCCGACACTACCTGGACGGTCGGATTCGGAACTCGATGGTTGTTGCACGAGATCGAAAGGCGCGGTGTTGGCGAGGATCGCGTGATTTTCGCTTCCGACGAGCCGTGGAGCGACTTCTGGGGTGAGTACTGGAAGATCGAAGGTGCTGA
>JAZGCP010000247.1:0-5276 GCA_036477035.1 Acidimicrobiia bacterium
CGCTGCCGGATAGAAACGCAATTGCGACAACTTCCCAGGCTCGACCCACTCGACCCCGATCTGGTGCTGATCCTCCTCGTGGGTATCGCCGTGGTCCTGGACGAACTCCGCCTCGAACATGAATTCGATTGGTTGATCCCGAGGATCGAACGGCCAATCGGGTTGCGGCACCACGTTCAGTTCCCGCACCCACAGGAGACGCCCCGGCTTGACCTCGATCCCGGTCTCTTCACGCACCTCGCGCACCAGCGTGGTGTGGAGCGTCTCTCCCGGCTGCTGTCCGCCGCCGGGAAAGATGTACCAGTCGGGTCCAGCATCGCCGGGAGTGCGGTTGCGGGTCACCAGCAGGCGGTGCTCGACTACGACAACGGCCTTGGCCGACGGACGAATGCGACGCACCGCCGCATCGCTCACTTGCCCCGCCACTCGGGGCGTCTCTTCTCGAGAAAGGCCTCCACGCCTTCGGAGGCATCATCGGTCGAGGCCACCGCGGTCAAACCCATATGAAGGTGGCCCAAAGCCGTTTCGAAATCGAGATCTTCAACCGCGAAGAACGCATCTCGCCCCATCCGGAGTGTTGCCGGACTCATGGCAACGAGGGAGTTCACAACCAGGTCTACCGCGGGATCAAGCTCACCGCGTGACGTCACCCTGCTCACCACGCCCAAGCGCATGGCCTCCTCCGCCGAAATCCGGCGACCGGTCATCATCAGCTCCAGAGCCGCCTTGTGCGGCATGACCCGCTGCAGAATCGCGGTGATCATCATCGGCCACAGCCCCACTTTGATTTCGGGCGTTCCAAAGGTCGCATCCTCAACGGCAATCACCACATCGCACGCGGCAGCCAGCCCGAAGCCTCCAGCGAGGGCGTGACCATTGACGCGGGCCACTATCGGCTTCCCGGCCGATCTCATGGAGCGAAACAGACTGGCGAGAGCACCACGTTCTCGGTGACCCGCCAGCGGTTCATCGACGAACCCGCCACTGAGATCCCCTCCGGCACAGAATGCTAGATCGCCGGCCCCGGTGATCACGATCACCCGAACCTCATCATCGGCTGCCGCCCTATCGATCAGACCGGCCATCTCCGCCATGCCGGCATTCGATAGCGGATTGCGGTGCTTCGGATCATCGATAGTGATGGTCGCTCGCGCTTGTGATACCTCGTATTGCAACAACTCGGATGCCTCCGACCGCGAGGTTACCGAAGGAGTCAGGAGTCAGGAGTCAGGACTAAGGACTAAGGACTAAGGACTGGCTACTCACGCCGCCAATGTGCCGCGCCGCTCGAGCACCCGGCGCAGCGCCATCACTACTTCGGGGTCGTAGTCGTAAGCGGCACCTCGGTGCAGCAGCTCGAGGGCCGCCAACGGCGAGATCCCCTCTTCAAGAGCAACGTCATACCGGGCTGTGGTACGTACCAGTTGAGAAGTCCGCGGCACTGCTTGATCTCGCACCTCTCCCGCCTTGCGATACGGGGAGTGCTGAAGAGCAACTATCTGAGCGACTCTCTCCAGATGTCGTGCCTCGCCGATGATGGTCGCACTCCACCCGGCGACGTCGCTCACCGAGTGACTCCCGCGGGCAACGGCGGGATTTGCCAAGACCACCCGGCCGATGTCGTGAAGTAACGCGGCATATTCCAATCGTCGCAGCTCGGATGTGCCGAGACCGATTTCGGCACCGACAGCAACTGCCAGCTCGGCGGTGCGGGACGAGTGCCCGGCGGCCACCTGACCGCTCGCCTCTGGAATGGCGCCGAGCGCCCGGATCGTCTGGTCGTAGGTACGTCTGGTGCCCTGAAGTCGGTGTAACGACACATGAGAGAACAGATACGGAAGCCCGGCCAGCGGCACCGACCACGCGCCCATGGGATCCGCGGTGACGGCAAGAAGTGCTGCCGACGACAACAGGGCGGCATAGGCTGGCCAATCGTCAAAGGCACGTAGAGCTATAAGCCGCCGGGCGACGACACGCCGCTCCTCAGAGACAATCGCGTTGGTGACGACGGTCACCAGAAATCCGAGCACCGCCGTACCGGCGAATGCCGTCAGGATCAGCGGGTGAGCCGGGTCGCTCGATGGGATCACCAAGAGCGTCGCCGCGAAGGCGGCGGCGAAGGCAACGATGCCGACCGCTTCGGCCGGGAACATGCTCTGGGTAATCCGCTTTCCATGGCGAACCTGCACTATTACCCATCCGATGGGGAGAGCCACGGCCGCCGGGCCGAGCACCAGGACGAGAGATCCCCCGCTCATGAGAGCAGTCGCTCCGGCGACGGCTGCAGACAGCGATACTCGCCGGTTGGCGTCGGTCGGAATCGTCACCACATGCGCTGCCACGTAGGCCGCGATCAGCAATGCAAATATGACCCCTGGCCACCACACCGCGGCGATGAGCACGCCGACGATCGGCGGAAGGCTCAGCGACAGGGCGAGGCGAAGACGATCACCCACGACGGATCCGTTCTCGCACCAGTCGCTCGACCTCGGTCACCGCACCGTCATCCGGCGCGCCGTATACGACCTCACTCTCGATGATCGCAGCAATGAGGGCTTCGACGACCTCCGAACCGTAGAGGTCCGCCTCACTACGCAGTTGCTCGAAAGCGACAGCTTGGGTCACGGCTGATCGATAGGAGCGGGTAGTGGTCATTGCGTCGAACGCATCTGCCGCCCCGAGCACTCTCCCGATGAGCTGAGTGTCGTGCGATCTGCGACTTGCCGCCGACGCCTCAACCGCCGCCGCCAGGAAGTCGACTCGTGACAACAGCTCCTCCACCACCGCCATCCGGCGACCAAGCCGCGCCTGCTCCTCTTCGGTCAGCGGCCCCTCCTGGTTGATCAACTCGGTCGGCACCGCAAGCTTGCCGACGTCATGGATGAGAGCAGACCACCGCAGCACCTCGTGTTGATCGGCATCCAAACCGAGTTGTTCACCGGTCATCCGGCAAAATTGAGCGACGCGGTCCGTGTGACCTTTGGTATACGGGTCGAGAGCCTCGATGGCCTTTACGAATCCGCCGACGGTGTCTTCGTGGGCTTGACGCATTCGAGAGTACGTGGCGAATCCGCTGTGGCCCACCAGGAAGGTGCCGAACATGAGGGGCAACGCCACCGGCCCCACCATTACGTAGGCAGCGCCGAGCAGCGCTCCATAGGCGCCGAGCACCGCGTGGACCAGGTGATTGCCGAACATCCTCGACCATGGCCTGAGCGCTCGGTCGGGATAGGCCACCTTCAGGTAGATGGCGACGAGTCGAAAGTTCACCCAGTTGTAAACGATCGAAGCCAAAGCGGCGCCGCCCACCAGGATCGGAAGATCTTCGACCGTGAGAGTTTCGTCGGGGAGGAACGGAAACAGAACGAGCGCTCCGATCGCGGTCGAGAGCACCAGTTGACCGAAGTTGTACGCCGGCTGACGCCATCTTCGCCGCCGCAGATCCTCCGGATGAAGGACCGCCGCCGCCGCCATCAGCGTCACCGCCAACACGGCACTGTCGCGGTCGAACACGACGATGCCGGTAAACGCAACCATGATCGAGGATGAGACGAACAGACGGTCGTTGACCTCGACCGACGAGAATTCGAGGGTGACAAAGGCCGCAGCGAGGGTCGCCCAAAGCCAAAGCGGTGAAGGATCACTCTGGTATACGAAGAGGACGACCACGACAGCAGCACCGGCGCCGGCCGAGGCTGCGGCAAGGAAGGCGGTTCGGCGATCTGTTTTTTGTGTGTTCATTAGGGGGTAGCGGGGCGCCCGGGTCAATCACTTAGCCGACACGCCAGCCCATGCTGTGCTGCCGGCAGGTCTCACTGGTCTTCTTCCCACGGTCAACCACATGAATCACCTCCGGTTCCCTTTCCTGAGAGATCTCACCGCCTGGGCGGTGGAGTATCCGCTTCGCTCGATCGAGGGCTAGCCGTACTGGTGACCCGGGCAACCCGGGGTCGCCGACCGTGTTGATGTCTCCATCGGCACGGTCGATGCCCACCTTCACTTGTCAATACGTGCAGAAGCACGTGCCAAATGGGATGGGCCTCACGACCCTCCCGCTACCAAGTTCACAGGGGTCGAGACCCCTTGAACACAAAAAACGGACGCACCCCCGGGTAGGGGATGACGTCCGCCCACCAACACAATACTCCGCCTGTGAACAACCCGTCAACGTGGGTTGCGCCTCCGGGGCGAAATATGACAGAGGGTGTCCAGTTTGGCTACGCTTCGTAGTGGAAGGGGTCGGCTCAATGGACATCCAAGAGCTCGAAGAGACGCTGGCGCGGCTCCCGTCGATCACTGCAGTCCGGATCGCGACCAAAGATGATCGCGTAACCGAGGTCCACGTGCTCGCATCGCCGGTAAAGGCACCAAAGCAGGTCGTGCGCGACGTGCAGACACTGGCGCTCGCCCGCTTCGGCATCACCCTCGATCGGCGAGTTGTGTCGGTCGTACAAATCGGCTCAGATTCGATCGCCTCTGACGACGATCGACCGGCGATCATGGGGGTCCATGAGATTCCTGAAGGTCCGCGGACCACAGTTGCCGTCACGCTCGGTTGGCACGGCGAGGAGTATGCAGGAACCGCCACCGGGCCGGCGGGTCAATCGGCCCGACTGCGCCTCGTCGGTGAGGCCGCCCTCCGGGCCATCGAATCACTCCTCGACGACGACGCTTTCGCCCTCGATTCCATCGGCAATCCGGCGATCGGGATGAGAACGGTGATCGTGGCGGTCGTTGTAGCCACCGGGGAGCATGGCGAGGAGGTCTCCGTCGGTTCCGCCCTGAGTAGCGGTGACGACTCCGAGACCGCAGTGAGGGCGATACTCGACGCACTCAACCGCAGGATTGGGCGGCCCTGAACGCGTATTGAGCCGTGGGCGGGCTTTAGGCTGTGCATCGTCAAGCTGTAGCCAGTACCAGATGTAATCGCGCCCTTGCGAATCGACGCGCAAAGGGTGATCGTCCGAAGATGTCGTCGAGTATCCAGTAGCCAGCAAGGAACACCTGCTCTCTGGTTTCTGGTTACTGGTTACTGGTTACTGGCTACTGGCCACTGGGATATATCGTGAGTGTCCCCGATGAGGAGCGCGACTTGATCCATCCGGTCTCCAGCCACACCGGCGGCGGCGCGGTGGCGGTGACTCCCCACCACGAGGCGACCCGCACGGCGATGCGGGTGATGGGTGCCGGCGGTACCGCGGCAGACGCGGTCATCGCGGCGAACGCTGTCCTCGGCATGGTTCTCCCTTCGACCTGCGGGATCGGCGGAGACCTAT
>JAZGCP010000248.1:0-3306 GCA_036477035.1 Acidimicrobiia bacterium
TACCGGCTCCACTTCTTCGATGACCTCGCCGTCGACGCGGGCGATCAACCGCAGCACGCCATGTGTCGACGGATGCTGCGGCCCGAGGTTGAGCGTCATGTCCGGCGTCTGCAGTTCGACCGAGACCCGGACCTCAGAGTGATGCATCGAGAGTCTGTGACGATCGACCGCCGTCATCCGGCATCCTCCGGATTCTCGGTCGAGGGTGCCTCTTCGTCGGGCATCGGCTCGACGTCGACGGTTCCGGGCCAGGGCTTCACATCGCGGCTCAGCAATGCGAAGGTCTTGCGAAGCGGGTGACCCTCAAAGGCATCCGGGAGGTAGAGGTGGGTGAGGTTGGGGTGACCCACGAAGTCGATACCCATCATCTCGGCTGCCTCACGCTCGTGCCAGTTGGCACCACCGAACACGCCTGCGACTGAAGCTATGGAGGGATCGTCCTTTGCGATGTCGGTGGAGAGCACCACCAACTCGCCGGTTTCTACATTCCCGAGGCAGCTGAGGATCTCATAACGAGATTCGACATCTTCCGATTCGGGCGGATCACCGACGGCGACTTCGGTGGCCCAGTCGATGGCGGACAACCACGAGAAGTAGGGCATCTCGGCCCCGAGGGTTTGGTGCACCTCCAACCAACGGTCTGATTCCACCCGGACCTTGGCGGTTCCGTTGTCGGACGAGAAGCGGTCCGAACCGACAACGCCGGCAACCCGCTCCGCCAGCTCAGACGGGTTCGCGGTCACGCCGGCTCCACTTCTCCTTGATGTTCTCGTTCTTGATCTGCTCCTGGAGGAGCACGATGCCGTCCATCAGCGCCTCCGGCCGGGGTGGGCATCCGGGAACATAGACATCAACGGGAATGAGCTGATCCACACCCTTGGTCACGCTGTACGAGTCCCAATACGGTCCGCCACAGTTGGCGCAGGATCCCATGGAGATCACGTATTTGGGGTCGGGCATCTGGTCATACAACTTGCGGATTGCCGGTGCCATCTTGTCGGTCACGGTGCCCGCCACGATCATCAGATCGGCCTGACGGGGCGAAGCCGGTAACGGGATGATCCCGAATCGCATGAAGTCGTAGCGGGGACCGGAAGCGGCCATCATCTCGATCGCGCAACAAGCGAGACCGAACTGGAACATCCACAGCGAATAGCGACGGCTCCAGTTGAGAAGCCACGAAAGCGGCTTCGGTGTCTCAAATCGCTCTAGGACTCCCACTCGAGCACCCCTTTGCGCACCGCATACACCAGGCCGGCGAGAAGGATCACGATGAAAATGACCATCTCGACCAGGGCGAACACGCCCAGCGCCTCGAGCTGCACCGCCCACGGGAAGATGAACACCGCCTCGACATCGAAGATCAGAAACAGCAAGGCGAAGATGTAGTACCTGACGTGAGTCTGGCTCCATCCGCCACCGACGGGATCTATCCCGCACTCGTACGATTGCGACTTGGTCGCCGAAGGGTTGTTGGGCCTGAGCAGAGCGCTCGCACCAACCGACACGGCCACGAGGAGGGCACCAAAAGCAGCGAATACCGCGACCGTGATGTAATCCTCGAAATAGCCCGTCACGCGTTTCCCCCGGAGGTGGTGCCCGCTTCCGCACGGGAGTATAGGAACCGGGCGGCACGGCCCGAATCGGAAGGGTCGGTGCCTGACGGCACCTCCGGCCACCGCCCGCTGCGCTCGGCGGGCCATCACCTCCCTTCGGTCGGTGGGCAATCGGCGGAAGCCGCCGCCAATCACTTCGCTCCGCTCGGAGGGCGATGAAGGCCATGCAGTTTGGTGCCGGTCAGCCGTGATCGCCCGGCGGCGGCGAAGCCGACGACGATTGCCCGCCGAACGCAGTGAGGGATTGCCCGGCGGCGGCGAAGCCGACGACGATTGCCCGCCGAGTCTTACGAGGCGATTGCCCGGCGGCCGCACCGCGGCCGACGGTTGCCGCTACCGCGAAGCAGGTCGATAACCACCATTCACCCCACAGTTACCGTCTCCCCCATGCAAGTCCCCGACTACTCAGGCGGATCGCTGGTCAACCTCATGGCCGAGTTCGAGCTCCGGCTGACCGGATCCGCTCCGAACCCGGGACTCCACGCAGAATTGGCAGCGACGATCCCCGAGGCCGACTCGTATCTGTTCGTCCTATTCGACGGACTCGGAGACCATCAACTCTCCGATCCCGCAGCCGCCCCACTGCTGGCCGACAGGGTGGGAATACTCGACGCCGGCTTCCCGACGACCACAACCGTGTCGATGGCCACGGTGGCCACCGGGCTGACGCCTGCCGAACATGGCCTGCTCGGGTATCAACTGTGGGTGCCGGAGACCGGGCATGTGGTCAACACAATCAAGTGGATCACCCTGTGGGGTGAGGCCCTGGAGCACGATCTCGACTCCTTTCTACCGGCTCCCAACCTCTGGGAGCGCCTCAAGACCAACGGCGTCGAACCCATCACGCTCCAGCCATGGGGCTTCGACGACTCACCCATGAGCCGCACTCTCTACCGCGGCTGTCGATTCGAGCCGTGGTCGGACGAGGACGAAGCGGTCGAGGCGGCCGTCCAACTGGCCGCGGTACCGGGTCGGTTCGTCTTCGTCTACATCCCACATGTCGACTTTGCGGCACATGTGGCCGGCCAGGACAGCGAGGATTACGAAGAGGCCATGACAATCGTGGCCGGGATGTGGGAGCAGATGACCCGCAACCTCCCCGACCACGTCGTAGCCGTCGCTACTGCCGACCACGGTCATGTCGACGTACCGCAAGAACGTCAGATTCTGATTCCGAACCCGGCACATGAAGAAAGGCGTTTCGGCGGTGACGCCCGCGTTACTTTCGTCTACGGCGACACCGAATCGCTGGCGGCCGAACTCGGAGTCGACTGGCGACCCCGCGCCGAGATGGAGCACTGGTGGGGTCCCGGGATCCATCACCCCGCCTTCAACGACCGAGCACCCGACGGGATTCTGTTGCCGGGACCGGGATGGGTGGTTCTGCACAAGCACAGTGATGACCGCCTTATCGGCCAGCACGGTGGCCTCACCGACGCCGAGCGGCTGATCCCGCTGCTGGTGCACGCATGACACCAGTTGCAGTATGAACCCGTCTTTCGTATTCCGTGGTCCGTTCACCGAGCGACGGCGGTTCCAGTCGGAGAGTGACCGCGTCGACGAGCGGAACGAGCACGGAATACGGACATCGGCTCGACCTTGACTCGAGTTCCGGTCTGAGTAGTGTTCAGGCTTGCCTGATCATTAGGGGCAATGATCAGCATGCTTACCTGAACATCAATGAGGAGAA
>JAZGCP010000249.1:0-6676 GCA_036477035.1 Acidimicrobiia bacterium
ATCATCCACGATGTGGACGGCCTGGTCTATTACGACGGAGCCAACCTGAACGCGATTCTCGGCATCGCACGACCCGGCGACATGGGATTCGACATCGTGCACTCCAACCTGCACAAGACCTTCGCCACACCCCACGGTGGCGGTGGTCCCGGTGCCGGCCCGGTGGCAGTCGTCGACCATCTGGCGCGTTTCCTCCCCGGTCCCGTTCCCGAGCGAGTCGGTGACGCCATCGAGTGGGTGCAACCCGCCGATTCGATCGGTCGAGTACACGGCAATCACGGCAACTTCCTGGTCGTGCTGCGCGCCCTCACCTACATGCGGGCACTCGGTGGTGATGGTCTGCGCCGTGTCGCCGAGCGCTCGGTGCTAAACGCCCGCTACCTCGCCTCTCTCCTCAGCGACGACTACCAGATCCCGTTCCCTGCGCCCTGCATGCACGAATTCGTGGCCTCCGCCGCCGCTCTGAAGCGAGCCACCGGCGTACGTGCGATGGACGTGGCCAAGGCCCTGCTCGACCATGGATTCCACGCTCCGACAATGTATTTTCCGCTGGTGGTGGAGGAAGCCCTGATGGTGGAACCAACCGAGACGGAATCTCCGGAGACGGTCGAGGCCCTGGCTCAGGCGTTGAACGACATCGCCCAGTCGGCGCACACCGACGCCGAGAATCTTCATACCGCGCCTCATCACACGCCGATCACCCGCACGGACGATGCATTGGCGGCTCGCCACCCGGTGCTCACTTGGCACATGGCACCTTGAGCACAGCACTCGGAATCGATGTCGGCGGAAGCGGCATCAAGGGAGCGCTCGTCGACCTCACCGTGGGCGAGCTCCACACCGACCGGATCCGCATCCAGACACCACAGCCTGCTACTCCCGATGCGGTGGCGGCGACCATTGCCGAAGTCGCGACACAGACCGGATGGACGGGCCCCCGACTCGGCTGCGCGCTGCCGGCGGTGGTAAAAGACGGAATCGTGCGGACGGCCGCCAATATCGACGCCGGCTGGATCGACCTCGATGCGCAGAGCCTCATCGCATCGGCGGTCGGGACACCGGTGACACTGCTCAACGACGCCGATGCGGCGGGCATCGCCGAGATGCGTTACGGGGCGGGACGCGGCGAGGAGGGCGTCGTCTTGCTGCTCACCTTCGGAACCGGCATCGGAAGTGCCGTCTTCTCTAGGGGCGTGCTGGTTCCGAACACCGAATTCGGGCATTTGCAGATCGACGGTGTCGCTGCGGAGGTGGGTGCTTCGGCCAAGGTGCAAGAAGATGAAGGTCTTACCTATCCCGAATGGACCGCTCGAGTCAATCGCTATCTGAGGGCAGTCGAGGTGATCCTCTGGCCGGACCTGATCGTTATCGGCGGGGGGATCAGCAAGGAGCATGCAGAATTTCTCGACCTGCTCGAGGCCCGCGCCAGAATCGTTCCGGCGGCACTCCGCAACCATGCCGGGATAATCGGAGCAGCTCTGGCATGCAAGGAGGCAACATGACGCCAACCACCGGTACCAGGAGCGGGCACGATGGAGTAACCCTCTCCACCCGCCATTGGATCGCAGCAACCCCACGCGCCGCGATAGTGCTCGTACACGGCGTGGCAGAGCACCTGGGTCGGTACGAGCACGTCGCTGCCGCGCTGGCAGAGCGGGGATTCGACGTTCGGGGTACAGATTTGCGCGGCTTCGGCAGGTCCGGAGGTAGGCGCGGCTATGTCGAAGACTTCTCTGATTATGCAACCGACCTCATCGATGACGTCGCCGCCGCCCGCCAGCTCGGTATACCCGTCGTATTGCTCGGTCACTCCATGGGAGGACTCATCGCCTCGCTCTACGCGGTCACAGACCATCCTCAGCCAGACCTGCTCATCTTGTCGGCACCCGCGATCGACGCCGACCTACCGAAGGCGAAGGTAGCCATGGCCCGGTTCCTGGTTCGAGTGCTTCCAAAGCTCACGGTTTCGAACGGTCTCGATGGAGACCAGCTCAGCCGCGACCCAACCGTGGGGGAACGCTACTTTGCCGACCCATTGGTCTTCGCCAAGTCCACGATCCGCCTCGGCGTCGAGCTCCTGGAGGCGATGGAGCGAGCCCGCTCTTCTCTTCATGACATCTCGATGCCGACGTTGGTGATACACGGTGGCGACGACACGATCATCGATCCGAGTTTCTCGGAGCCTTATGCCGACCTCGCCGACTCGACTCGCATCGTCTTCGACGGCTTCCGGCATGAATCCTTCAACGAGGACGGCGGGACCCTGGCGGTGTCGACCGTCTCCGATTGGATCGACTCGCGAATCTGAGAGGTGTGCCCCGGCTGCCTACTCGGCTCCGTCCGGCGTGTAGCCGGCCATCACCGTCGCGGCAACACGATCCTTGGTTGCCTGATCGCAAAACGCGGCGTCGATCGCCCGCATCGTCACCAGTTCGAGATCCTGCACATCGAATCCGTGATGCTCAACGGCGAACGAGAACTCGTCGGTTGGGCTGATCCTGCTCATCAGGCGATTATCGGTGCTGATCGTCACCGCAAAGCCGGCCCGGTGGAGCAACCCGAGTGGATGTGACTTCGCATCCGGGAACACACCCGTGTGCAGGTTGGAGGTGGGGCAGATCTCGAGGGTCAGCCCGGTATCGAGGACAGTCTGCGCGACCGGGCCCAGCGTCTCAGCCTCCCCGGCCACAACATTGATGTCCTCTACCAGTCGCACGCCATGGCCCAGCCGCTCGGCGCCGACCTCCATCGCTCCCACGATGCTCTGCACCCCATCACCCTCGCCGGCGTGGATTGTCAGATGGAGCCCACCCTCGAGTGCAATCTCGCACGCCTCGCGATGTTCTAGAGCCGAATAGCCGGCTTCGGGGCCGGCGAGATCAAATCCGACAACGCCTTCGCCGACGAATTGGACGGCGGCGCGGGCGACCTCGCTCGAATCGGAATCCTGGCGCATTGCGTCCACGATCAGCCGAACCGGTAGCCCGAATTCGGCCTCGCCGCGAAGCATCCCGGCGAGCATCGCGGCGATTGCTTCGGTTAGATCAAGCTCGCGGTCGGTACACAGGGACGGCGCCATACGCATCTCGGCGTACACAACACCTTGAGCTGCGAGGTCTTCAGTGGCTTCGTAGGCGATGCGCTCGATCGCGGCGGCGCTCTGCATGACGCCCACCGTGTGCGCAAACGCCTCGAGGTAGCGCTCCAGGGACGCCGATCGGCCCTGGAAGAACCAATCTGTCAGCTCATCGAGGTCCCGCGACGGGAGTCCGTCGTAACCGCCGGTCAGTGCGAGCTCGAGAATGGTTTGAGGCCGCAGCCCGCCGTCGAGATGGTCATGTAGTAGGACCTTCGGGAGGATCCGCAGTTCTTCTGGAGACATCGTCCTGGGAGGCTAGTGTCCCGTCCACCGGCGCCGGCCCACGGCCGGGACCTTCCGGGAGGCCGATGAGCTACCTCGACTGCCTCTGGCTATCCGTTCAATGTGGCCTTCAGCTCCCGCTCGAGATCGGCAATCGCCTCGCGCCACCACCGCCGTTCGACCACGTCCTCGCTGAAGAGTGACCCATGCTGAATCTCACCGGGAACGAAGCCGTTGACCTCCAAGAACTGTTCCCCCTCGAGATTGCCGAGGAGAACATCAGCGGCCGTGGGGAGGGCGTCGGACAACTCCCGCACGCCTGCCAGAAGCGCGGTTCCGATGCCGCGACGGCGTTGCGTCGGATCGGTTGCAATCGCGTTCAGGTGAACGGCATCCGGAGTGATCTCCCCGTCGGCGAATCCGACGATCTCGTCCGAGGCGGTAGCCACCATCACACCGCCCCGCAGCAACCGCCTCGCCAGGACCGACGGCGAGAATTCTCGCAGCACCAGCCTGCCGATCGTCTCGGGTCGAAGCAGCCCCTCGTAGGACGCCCAATGGGCAGCTTCGGCGACGCGGCCGATTCCCAGCAAGTCCTCCCTGGAACCCTTGCGGACGATCATGCCGCGAAGCTACTCCTCGCTGCCGCGACGCGCCGACAGGAGAGTCCGTACACTCGGTTCGTGGACCCACTGCTCATCACTGCTGCCGGGCTCGGAGTCCTGGTGCTGCTGACCTCACTCCTCTGGCTCAGGGCCCGCCACGGCCGACGTGGGGCGCGGCGTTCGACTGTCGAACTTGGAAGTGAGTTGCGGGCAGCACGCGCTTCCATCGACTCGTTGCGGATCGGGGAACGGGAGGCTGCATGGGCTGCCACGGCGACCGCGCAGCGGCTCGATCGCAGCATGGTCGCGCTTGGCAAGGCTGAACACGAGGTCGATCGACTCGGTGCAGATCTCGACGACCTGCGGGCCCGGCTCGGCGCGGCCGATCGCGAACTCGCCGGACTCCGGGCCGACTACGACGAGGCGTCGACACGAATCGCCGTTCTCGAAGGAGATCTCGAACGGGCGCAACGGGTCGAGGCGGACGTCGAGCGGGACCTCGAATCCATCGAAGATCTCAAGCAGCGCCTGGCGGCAGCCGTAGCGGAGAGGGACGAGCTGAATGCCACCGCCCAACAGGTGAGCCAGCTCCAATCCCAGCTTTCCGCGATGGATCGAGCGCATCAGGACCTGCAGACAGAACTCGCTCAGCTGCGCTCACAACGCGCCGAACGCCAGGTTGAACCATCACCGGACCCGAGCCCCTCCCGAGAGGTGGCCGATCGTCTGATCGCATCGGAGGCGGCACGACGTGACCTGGAGAGCCAATTGGCCGGCCTCACTGCAGCGAGGTCGGCCGAGCGGAAAGCATCCCGCGACCGCATCGCCAGCCTCGAGCAGCTCCACGGACGGATTGGAGAGAGTGATAGGCGCATCGCCGAACTCGAGGCCGAACTCGAGGCCGAACTCGAGGGTAAATCGGTTGTTGATCCTCAAATAACGGCATCGACGTATGCCGAGTGGGATCACATGATGCGAACTCGAATCGCCAGCTCGGTTGCGGAGGCGACCGCCAGGCTCAAGGACCAGGTGGCGCATTTGCGCACCGTTATCGTCGAGAAGGAACGACACCTCCAAGAGCGAGGACGGACCCGGCCGGTGGCCACGGGACCGGTCCCGGTGACCGCCATCAAGGGAATCGGTCCGGTCATCGCCGGAATCCTGGCGAACCATGGGATAACGTCGGTGGCGGAGATCGCAGCCCTCTCGGACGACGACATCGACCGCCTCGGTGCATTCATGCCGGTGTATCCGGATCGGATCCGTGGTGACAACTGGGTAGAGCAGGCACGGGCGCTGCTCGCCTGATCATCCGGTCACATGGGATGATTGGCCGATGGACCACGGTCAACTCCTGGTGGCGGTCCCGGGGATGCTGGATCCGAACTTCGACGCTACGGTCGTCTACCTGTTCGATACGACCGACGGTGCGGCCGGACTCATCCTCAATCGCCCCACCGATATCCCGGTGGCAGACGTTCTGCCAGATCTCTCAGAGGCGGCTGCAATCCCGGCCGTCGTGTTCCACGGCGGTCCGGTCATGGTGGACCACGGGTTGGTCCTCGGGGTGACCGACACCGCAATCACAGTGCTAGATACCGAAGCCGCCTCCGACTCCGACCCCGAGTCCCTGCGGGTCTTCGCCGGATACGCCGGATGGGAGATCGGTCAGCTCGAGGCCGAAATTTCCGCCGGGGGCTGGTTCACCGTTACAAACTCACCGGCCGACGTCTTGACCGTCGATCCGGGTGGGTTGTGGAGAGCCGTGTTCGCCCGGCAAACCGGCCCGCTCAACCGGTACCGGACATACCCCGACGACCCGCGGCTTAACTAGTCCTTAGCCCTTAGTCCTTAGTCCTTAGGCTCAGAAGTCGGGCGGTAGAAGGTTGCGAGTTGGAGCACTGCCGCCACGAGGCCACCGGCCGCGATCAATGCCCCGACACCCTCGTCGAGCGAAGTCGCGATGTCCAGCGCATCATCGACCGCCCATTCTCCGGGACCCATGATCGCCAGAGCGAGCGCAGCCACCACGAGCACCAGAACATATTCATACCCTTCATCGGGTCGCGCCGAGACCCAGAAGCCGGCCGCTCGATGAACGGTCCAGTAGGCCACGACCATCATCGACACCAAGCCGGCGGCGGCAAACGACGTCAGCAGGCCAAGAGCGAGGCCCAACCCGATGCCGATTTCGGCAAACGTCATGAACGCCCACTGGATACCAGGACTCTTGAATCCAATTGAGGCGGTCCAATTGATCGTCTTCTGACGATTGATGAAATGCTTCACGCCGTGAGCAATGAAGACGATCCCCAGCACCAAGCGAAGTGCGAGAAGTCCTGCGTTGAAGGCATCAACCGACATGTGGTCCTTTCTTCGTGCTGAGTAGTCGAACGGTCAACAAGGCGTCATTCTTCCCGAGTAGTCGATCTTGTTGGGCATGGGGTTGGGGCCCCGGGCCACATCGTAGAAGAGAGCGCCGCCCTCAAGGGCGGCTCCGCCATGCGGAGGTGGCTCGGGGCCGAATAGGATCCGAACGTGGAAAAGAGCGCCGCCCGCAGGGCGGTTCCATCATGCGGAGGCGCTTCGAGGCCGAGTAGGACTCGAACGCTGGAGCCAAGTACGTAGCTAGATATGGAGCCCAATACGTAGCTAGACATGGAGCCATATGACGAAGAGCGCCGGGAAGAAGGTCGGGAACGGCGCTGTT
>JAZGCP010000025.1:0-2146 GCA_036477035.1 Acidimicrobiia bacterium
ACCGGGATGCCGAGAGCCTCGAGAGCCATGATCGTGCGCCGCCGGTACTCCTGAGCAACGTCGAGTGGGGTCAGATCGAAGTATCCGCCCCGGTCGAGCGCCTTGGGTTCCGGGCCCGAATCTTCGAAGTAGAAATATTCGACTTCAGGGCCGACGTAGAAGGTGAACCCGAGGTCGGCCGCCCGTTCCAGGTTCCGCTGCAGCACCCATCGAGGGTCGCCCTCGAATGGTTCGCCGTCGGGGGTGGTGAGGTCGCAGAACATGCGAGCCACACCGGACTCATCCCGTCGCCATGGCAGGATCTGGAATGTGGTTGGGTCGGGATGGGCGAGCATGTCGGCTTCCTGTACGCGGGAGAACCCGTCGATTGCGGAGCCATCGAACTGCATTCCCTCGTCGAACGCGGTCTCCAATTCGGCGGGAGTGATGGCGAACGACTTGAGGTAGCCGAGCACATCGGTGAACCAGAGCCGTATGAAGCGGATGCCCCGCTCCTCGACATTGCGCAGTACGTAGTCCTCTTGCTTTCCCATTTCTGACCTCCGGGTCCAGATCATCGTACGGTTGCTTTAGCGCCCTGAGAAGGCCGATCGGCAAGCTGAAACACACTGTTCACACTCCGGCAACGACTAAGAAATGACCGTGAGATAGAAAGTGGTATCACGGAAAAGGGAGGAGCGGCATGTCGTCGCCTAGTGACGTGCTCGAAATGGTGGCCGACGGAGGCTACGAGTTCATCGATCTGCGCTTTGTGGATTTGCCGGGCCAGGTGCAGCACTTCACGGTTCCTGCCACCCAGTTGACCGAGGCATCCTTCGATGAGGGGTTCGGATTCGACGGCTCATCGATCCGGGGCTTCAAGGAGATCCAAGAATCGGACATGCTGCTCATCCCAGATCCGTCCACGGCTGTCGACGACCAGTTCCGCGATCGTCCCACGCTGATTCTCTACTGCTGGGTGAGGGACCCCATCACCGGTCAGCCGTATGAGAAGGATCCTCGTTATATCGCCTCCAAGGCTGAGGCCTATTTGTCGGGCACCGGGATCGCCGACACCTCGTACTGGGGACCCGAGGCAGAGTTCTATATCTTCGATTCGGCCAGGTTCCATCAGGACCAAAGATCAGCCTTCTACGAGGTCGACTCGATCGAAGGAGCTTGGAATTCGGGGGCCAACGAACCCGGTGGCAACCTGGCGTACAAGCCTCGCTTCAAAGAGGGCTACTTCCCCGTCCCCCCTACCGACCACTTTCAGGACCTGCGCTCGGAGATGGCGGCTCGGCTCATCGATGCCGGAATCGATGTCGAGGTCCAGCATCACGAGGTCGGCACCGCCGGCCAGGCCGAGATCGACATTCGGTACGGCCCCCTACTGGAGACCGCCGACAAGGTCACCATGTTCAAGTACATCGTGAGAAATACGGCATTGATGTACGGCAAGACGGTCACCTTCATGCCCAAGCCGATCTTCCAGGACAACGGTTCCGGCATGCACTGCCACCAGAGCCTGTGGCTCGACGGCGTACCGCTCTTCTATGACGAATCCGGGTATGCCGGGCTGAGCGATATGGCTCGCTACTACATCGGAGGCCTGCTCGAACACGCTCCCGCGGTGCTGGCGTTCGCCGCCCCGACGACCAACTCGTACCGACGACTGGTTCCGGGATACGAGGCACCGGTCAATTTGGTCTACTCGCAGCGCAACCGTTCTGCTGCGATCAGAGTTCCGGTGTACAGCCGCAAGCCGGCGCTGCGTCGCATCGAATTCCGCTGTCCGGACCCGGCCGCCAATCCCTATCTGGCCTTCTCGGCGATGCTGATGGCGGGCCTCGACGGCATCGCCAACAAGATGGATCCCGGTCCCCCGGTCGACAAGGACCTGTACGACCTTCCGCCCGAGGAGCTGGGCAAGGTGCCCTCGGTGCCCGCGTCGCTGGAGGAAGCTCTTGACGCCCTCGAGGCCGACCACGACTTCTTGCTGGTCGGCGACGTGTTCACCGAGACCCTCATCAAGGACTGGATCGCCTATAAGCGAACCTCGGAGGTCGATGCGATCCGGCTGCGGCCCCATCCGTGGGAATTCATGCTGTATTACGACCTCTAGACCGCTCCGCGGCCTAGAGGTCGAGCCGTTAGTCCTAAGTCC
>JAZGCP010000250.1:0-2828 GCA_036477035.1 Acidimicrobiia bacterium
GAACTTTCTCTTCTTACCTAATACCTATCCTCCCGCTGCCTCGCTCTGGACGTCGTCTTCGACCCGCCGCAGCATCTCGAGAAACCGATCCCGGTCCAGTTCGAATTTGGTGACGTCCTCTTCGACCTCACGCGTGATCTGATCGATGGCGACAAAGAAAGCCAGCTGGCCTTCACGGAGAGCGTCGATCAATTCCTCTTCATCAGAGGCGACACGAAAAATGCTCTGACCGTCTGTGACCAGGCGCACCTCCGACAGATGAACATCCATCTCTGCCGTTCGGCGCAGGTAGTCCCAAGCTCTCCGCACCCGCTGCACGGACATCCCGTTGTCGAGCAGGCTGCGAACCACTCTCAATGCGACCAGATCGCGGAATGAGTAGAGGCGTCGCCTTCCGGGCCTGCCGCCGGTGGCTTGCACCGACGGCTGAACAAGCTTCACCCGATCCCAATACCGCAGCTGATGAGATGTACAACTGGTTAGACGACAAGCCTGCTGAGCCGTAAACGCTTCCAAATCCCGTTCTCCCTATCCGTCGAGGCCGGTCAGCTCCCGCTCCGGCTCCCGGTTCCGATCCCGACGTTCCAGCCGTATTCCCCCCAGGCAACGCAGCCTAGCCATTGCCCCACCGGCGTCGCAGCCCTCCGAGGAGTCCACCCTCAGATCGCATCGCGACAACGGCACGCCGACGAGCGATCGCCACGATGCCGACCAGGGCGACGACCATCAAGCCGAATCCGAAAAGGGCAATGAGAGTATTCCTCGTGAAGAAACCGAACATGAGTCCGGAACCGACAACCAAGCCCAGCAGGGCCCACTTCAGATGTCGTCCCGACAAGCTGGCGAGCGTCGCGGTGCGAACGGTTTCCGCCAGTTTCGGATCTTCCTCATAGAACTGCCGTTCGATCTCTTCGAGGATCCGCTGTTCTCTGTCATCGAGGGGCATGGGGTGATTCTCCGCCAGCGGTGGTAGGACCTCGGAGTATACCGAGCAGCCCTCCTAGTGCTCAGACGAGCCGAAACCTACAACGGTCCCGACATCCCGCCATCTTGAACCTCGAAGTCGGCCAGCCGGGCGCGGCCGACCGCCTCTCCGCCGAAACGGTCCCTGATCTTCTCCACGGCCTCGTCGATCTCCTCCCAGGCACTGTCGCCGAGGGCCAGCTGGCGTGGTTCATCCGCTCCGACCAGGCCGTCACCGCCGACTCCGAGGAGGCGCACACCACGGCGGTCGGCAGCGGTGCGACCGAGGAGTCGGCGAGCCACCTCGAAGATCTCGGCCGATGTGGACACCGGCGCCGCAAACGTGTGGGATCTCGACACCGTGGTGAAATCGGGGTATCGCACCTTGACCGTGATGGTTGATGCCACGTACCGGGCGCGTCGCAGCCGCGACGACAGCTTGTCCGCATGTGCAAGAAGTTCGCGCTCCATCGAATCCTGAGTGGTCAGATCCGTCTCGTAGGTCTGCTCGACCGAGATGGACCGGGCGCTCACAGCGTCGACTGCCATCCCCTTATCGGCTCCATGCGCGATGTCCCACACCATCGCACCGACCGCCGCACCGAGCCGTCGCACCAGGGTGTCCCGCGGGAAGGTCACGATGTCGCCCACCGTCTCGATGCCCAGCTCTTCGATACGAGCCCGGGTCGCCTGCCCGACTCCCCACAGCGCCCCGACAGGCTTGGGATGGAGGTACCTCAACTCTGTGCCGGCCTCGATCACGAGGACGCCGTCCGGTTTGGCATCCCGCGACGCCATCTTGGCGAGGAGCCTCGTGGTGGCGATTCCAACTGAGGAAGGCAGCGACAGTTCCGATCGGATTGCGGCCCGCATCTTTTCGACACATGCGTGAGGTGAGTCGTAGTGGAGTCGTAGACCACCGATGTCGATAAAGGCTTCATCGACGCTCACCCGTTCGATCGAAGGTGTGAATCCGCCGAGAATCTCGAAGACTCGATCCGAAGCCTTCCGATAGGCGGAATGATCGGGCGGAACCACTACACCGTGGGGAACCAGCCGCCGGGCCTGAATCATCGGCATTCCCGATCGAACGCCTCGCCCTCGAGCCTCGTACGAGGCGGAGGCGACCACCCCCCGGTTGCCGGCACCGCCCACCAGGACGGCCTTGCCGACGAGGTCGGGGCGGCGTCCGCGCTCCACTTCGACGAAGAAGGCATCCATGTCGAGATGTGCGATGTGTTCCAAGAATCGGACCATTCCCCGACGCTACCCCGCGACGGGTCTTGACCACCGTCGTCGATACACTCTCACGCCGTGCTCCATACTCTGCATCTGGTGCGACATGGCGAAGTCGACAACCCCGATCACGTCGTATACGCCGATCTGGACGGCTTCGACCTCAGTGCGATAGGCCGGCAACAGGCGGCTGCAGCCGCCGACCGACTCGCCGACCTGGGGACGGATGCGATCGTCTCTTCCCCGCTCGACCGCGCCGTGCAAACAGCCGACCCCATCTCGGAGCTGACCGGAGCCAATCCAGCCATCGATCATCGAACCACCGAATGGACGCTCGGGGCACGGTGGGCCGGGGCCCGATGGGACGATCTCCCTGTCCTCTTTCCGGGCGAACTCGAGGCCTATCTGGAGAATCCCGTCGATCTCGAATTTGTATCCGAGTCGATCGCCGACGTGGCCGCACGCATGGCGACGGTGGTCGACGAACTCGGAGATCATTATCCCGGAGGCACCGCCACGATCGTGTCGCACCAAGATCCGATCCAGGCCTTGAGACTCCGACTCGGCGGGCGCTCGCTATCGAGCCTCCAGACCGACAAGCCGACCCACGGCTGCGTGATCACTCTCAC
>JAZGCP010000251.1:0-2644 GCA_036477035.1 Acidimicrobiia bacterium
CCGATCCTCCACCGAATGTACCCGGTGTGTCGCTCATCCTCGGATTCGGCCCGAGATCAGCCAAGTGCAACCGATATCATCCGCGGACCAATGCCGTCATTGAAGCGAGTACTCACCGCGTTTCCCGCCGTGCCAGCTGCGCTGGTGGGTGTACTCGTCGTGCAGGTGATGCGAGCGGCGCACCGCTCCGATCTGCCCTCGTACCCCAACCAGGACCCGAGCGGGACCTTCGGCGAACCCGACCTACCTCCCCTACGCATCGTGGCACTCGGAGATTCCTCCGTCACGGCACCAGGTATCGATGACCTCGACAGCACCTGGGTCAGACGTGTTGCCATCGCTCTCAGCAAGCAACATCGGGTCGAGCTCATCTCGGTCGCGGTCGGTGGCTCCAAGGCGCGGGACGTCATCGCAGAACAGCTCGCCGAGGCAGTCAGGCTGCAACCCGACATCGCCATCGTCGCCGTGGGAGCCAACGACGCCATCCGCGCCTCTTCACCGGGCCGTTATCGCGGAGAGATTCGACGCATAGTCTCGAATCTCGACGAGGTCAGTGGGGCCATCGTCGTGATCGGAGTCGGAGACCTCGGATCCATCCCGCGACTCCCCAAGATGCTGCGCCCCTTCCTCACCAGGTGCGCCGCCAGGTTCGACGCGGCAGCCGCCGCGGCCGCCGCGGAGTTTCCACACGCCGTAAAGGCTCCGACCGTCGGACCGATGTCGACCGCATTCTGGGAGGACCCTGGACTATTCGCCGGCGATCAATTCCATGCCAGCCGAGAGGGCCATGCGGTATTAGCCGAACAGGTTCTCCCATCATTCCGGGCCGCGCTGGCGATTTCCCGCAGATCCGGGATCTAGCCGGTACTCCGCAGAACGATATCGCCGGACATCGTCTTGACCGTGAGACGTGCCGTTGCGCCGCCACCGGCCTCGCCACTGCCGACGGGGAACTCGGTCCGAACGTCGCCAGAAAGACTCTGGAAATCGATACCGAATGTTCTTCCCGACGTCACCCCCAAACGGACGTCTCCCGACCGCGTCTTGGCCTGGAAGAGCTCGCCCGTGAATCGACCGATTTCTATGTCGCCGGACGCCGAATGAGCGACCACCGACCCGGCGGCCTCTGCGATGTCGATATCACCCGATGCAGTCTTGACGGTGAGATCCCCGGCCACCGAACGCACCCTCACGTCACCCGACGCGGCCACCACATCGAGACGCCCACCGACCGAAGCCACGCCGACATCGCCGGATGCAACCTTGATCCTGGCGTCGCCGGACACCACACCAGCAGAAACGTCACCCGACCCCGCCTCGACCACGATGGAGGCGACTTCGGTGTCGACCGTCACATCGGCTGACGCCACACGGGCGTGGAGGTCGGCACCGGCACCGATTCGGATCTCGACATCGATACCGGACACGCGGCCACCCCGACCACCTTCGGGCTCGATCACGATCTGACCCCCACGGTCCTCGACGAGGAACCGCTCCAGGGTGGAATCTCGACCCGACATGTGCACCTCGACGACGCCATCGTCGCCCGAGACCACCCGTGCCTTGCCGGCCGGGAGTCGCAGGAAGATCGTTGGAGTTCCGAGCACATCAAATCGCTGGGTACGTCGACTCATGTCTCGATCGTCCCCGTAATGCGACGCGATTTGCGCCGGCCGCGCTCGGATGCCTGAGTCGCCAGAATCCGTACCAACCAGGAGTTGACCGACTCGCCGACGTCTTCGGCGGCAACTTCGACCCGGTCCTTGAGCGCCGGTGGGAGCCGCAGCGTGATGCGGGCATCAAGCGATTCGGAACCGACTTCGGTCGGATCGTCGACCGGGCGGACCCTCAGCGTCGGCTCTCCTTCACTCAACACGACATCGATGTCGTGCGTCGCGAGTTGCGACGACACCTCGGCGGCCGCTTGCTCGGCGAGATCGAGCGCAATCTGATGGATGACCGGCTCCAACGTTGCCAGCAGCGCAGAGGACATAACCTCCATCTCGGTATCTCCCCCGCCGACGAGCACCTGCTGCTCAACGGCGGCTTCGAGTCGGGTCATCGCGATGCTGGTGTCCATGCTCCTCATCTCCTCCTTGCTCAGCGTGCGGCAGCTGGACGCAGCGCAACCGCGGTGGCGGTCTCAACAGGCGACTTCCGGCTGCGGCGACGGCCGACCCGGATCCGCTGCGCCTCGGCCAGTTTGGCCCGGTGGATCGCCATCACCATCTCGGTCGAATACATCATCATGATTACCTCCCGTCATCTCAATGTCAAGAATGATGTCGTTATGATGTCATAGTGCTGTCATGTTGTCAAGGGGGGAACCATTCCCGGCCGGACTTCCCCACCTACGGCGGGGAACAGGCACTGGTCCGGCCTCCTCCACCAGGCGGGGCCCCAACCCCGCCGGCGGCCGTAACCCCGGCCCGACATCGCTCGCGCCTCTGGCGGACCCACACCAGGCCCGGCTGCGGCTGCTTCGTTTCCACGACCCGCCTACCATCACCACCGACCCACCGGGGAGTCCACGAGGACTGAGAGGGTGGCTCGACCACCGACCCGAGACGACCTGATCTGGGTAATGCCAGCGGAGGCAGCAGTGACTTCGACGATTCTCATCCTCACCGGGGGCGGTCCGCCG
>JAZGCP010000252.1:0-2342 GCA_036477035.1 Acidimicrobiia bacterium
CCTTCGGCTCTGGCTGGATATGGCAGTCGCCGCCGTGGACCCCGAAGCCCTCACCGCCGAAGCTCTCACCGACTTCGGGGGGGATCCAACAGTGATCATCGCCATCGGGAAGGCCGCGGCCGCCATGTGTCGTGGTGCTCACCGGGCGCTGGGCCCTGTCACCGGCGTATGCGTCACCGACACCCCTGGAACGGTCCCCGATGGGATCGAGCTTCTCATCGGGGACCACCCGATTCCCGGAGACGCCAGCTTCGAGGCGGGAGCGCGCGCGCTCGAGGTTGCTCGATCGGCAAGCGGGCGGTGCGTGGCCCTCATTTCAGGTGGTGGATCTGCCCTCTGCGAGCAGCCCCTGCCAGGAGTCGACCGGTCATACCTCCAGCAAGTGAACACTCTGCTTCTGCGTGGAGGTGCGTCAATCGAGGAAACGAATCTGGTCCGACGGCATCTGTCGGCGATCAAGTGCGGCGGAATAGCCCGGGCCGTCAGTGGACCTCTCGAAACGTACGTGCTCTCGGACGTTGGTGGTGCTGGGCCGGGTGTGGTCGCCTCGGGTCCGACCATCCCCACGTCAGCGGATCCGCAAGCAGCCAAGGCGCTGATGAAGCGATTCGGCATTCCCATTCCCGACGCGGTTTGGGACGTCATGAGCCAACGGCCGGCCGATACCCCTCCTTCGACGAGCGTCACGGTGCTGGCCGACGGGCGGGTAGCGGCGGAGGCTGTTGCCGACGCCGCCCGAGAGGACGGCCTCCAATCCCGGATCAGCAAAGGATGGATCGCCGGCCCCCTCGAGACGGCTCTCGACCAGTTCTTCGCCGGGTCAGGTTCCGGGGTGACCATTGCCACCGGCGAGCCCACGGTGGACGTCCGCGGCGCAGGCGCCGGTGGTCGCAACTCTCACGCCGCTCTCCTTGCGGCGGCTCGACTCAGGGGCCAGGAGAGCCTGTTCGCTTCCTTCGCAACCGACGGCATCGACGGGCGGTCGGATTCGGCCGGCGCCATCGTGGATGGCACCACCGTCGATCGGGGTGGGGACCCGGAGGACAGTCTTCGCAACTTCGACTCCGCCCGGTACCTCGATGACACCGGTGACCTGATCCGAACCGGCCCGACAGGGACCAATGTGGCCGACCTTTGGGTGCTCTGGCGATCATGAGCTCGACAGGGAACCTATATTGATCGGGCATCTCATCTGAAGGACTCATGGAAAAGACAGTCGTCATCACGGGAGGAACGGGGGGTCTGGGGACCTCACTTGTGAGACGTCTCATCGTCGAGGACTATCGACTCGCCGTCACTTACCTACTACCCGACGAAGCACGAGAGTTCGAGCAGGAATTCGATGTCGACGAGGACCGGTTGCTGCTGACAAGGGTCGATGCCACCAACCCCGAGGCCGTGGCGTCGCTCTTCAAGGACGTTTCCGAGAAGTGGGGAGCGATTCACGGAGTGTGCTCCCTCGTCGGTGGGTGGGCCGGGGGTCGTGACGTTGAAGAGACCGACGACGTGCGCTTCGATCGAATGCTCGATATCAATCTTCGATCCGCGTTCTATGCGGTCCGCGCCGCCGTCCCCTACCTCAGGGAAGCTGGTTGGGGAAGGGTCGTTCTGGTTGGCAGTCGGGCCGCCATCGACTTCCCCGAGAGCCAGGCTGCGTTCAACATCGCCAAAGCAGGGGTGGTTGCCCTCGGTCGCAGCGTGGCCCAGGAACTGGACGGTACGGGTGTCACCGCCAATGTGTTGATGCCGTCGGTGATCGACACTCCCGCGACCAGACAAACTCTGCCATATGCCGATTACGTCGACTGGCCGACTCCGGATGAAATCGCGGCCGTCGCCCAGTTCGTGCTCAGCGATGAGTCCGGGGTCATGAACGGGGCTGTGATACCGGTCTACGGCCGCGCCTAGGGCTTGTCAAAAAACGTCTCGCCGGTATGCCGTGGCCAGAGCATCGGCGTACTCATTCCACCGGATGCCCGTGTGAGCCTTGATCCACTGAATATTTGCCTTCGGTCGCGCTTGGGCGAGGGCGTAGGCCTCCCGGACCAATTCGAGATTGGCGATCGGCCCGGGTGATTTCTTCTTCCACCCTTTCTCCTTCCAGCCTGCGGCCCACTTGGTGATGATGTTGACCACCAGTTGGGAGTCCGTGTAGATGTCGACCGGCGAGTCGGCGGGAACCATGCGGAGGCCCGCGATCATCGCCGTGAGCTCCATGCGGTTGTTGGTCGTGTGGGCATCGGAGCCGTAGTCCTGACTGACCATCCGGTCGTCGACGACGAGAAGGGCGCCCCACCCGCCGGGCCCCGGGTTTCCTTCTGAGGCCCCATCGGTGAAGACAC
>JAZGCP010000253.1:0-2897 GCA_036477035.1 Acidimicrobiia bacterium
TGTCTCGACTTGCTGCCGTTGTTCAACCAACTGCGCTTTACCCGAACGGATGTACGCGGGGTTCCGTTGTTGGCTCCTCGGGGAGTGGTGGATCGTCTCACCGCCTTTGTCGGAGCCGGGACCGGCCATGCGTTCTTCGAAGTGTTTACTCCAATCGTCATTGCTCCCGGGGATTCACACCGGGTGGGGGATGTTGGTATGGAATTCGGCGCGGCCGTCCATCCGGTCCCGGCTTTGTGCACCAAGGTGACCGTCGGCGGTGTCTCGCTCGTGTACAGCGGGGACACGGGGCCGGGAGGTGATCTTTTGAGACTGTCGTTGGGGAGCGACGTCCTCCTGTGCGAGGCGACCTACCAGGGTCCGCCGCCGTCGGATCGCTACCCCTATCACCTCTACGCCAGCGAAGCAGGGGAGATCGCGGTCGAGGCCGGAGTAGGCAGGCTGCTGGTGACGCATGTGGGTCCTACGCTGGACCCGGCCGTCTCCGTGAGGGAGGCGGCGGCGATATTCGAAGGCCGGGTGGATCATGCCGCTCCCGGCATGGAGGTGCAACTGTGAATGAGCGACGTCACGACGAGCTGAGACCGGTTCGCATAACGCGCGGTTACACAGAGATGACACCCGGCTCGGTATTGATAGAGGTCGGTCGGACTCGGGTGCTGTGCACCGCTTCCATTTCCGACGATGTGCCCCGATGGCTCAAGGGCAAAGGGAAAGGCTGGGTCACCGCGGAGTACTCGATGCTTCCGGGTTCGAGTCCCGAGCGCATCCATCGCGGATCGATCAGTGGAGGCCGCACCAAGGAAATCCAACGGCTGATCGGTCGTTCGCTTCGAGCCGTGGTCGACTTCGCCGCAATGGGCGAGACAACGGTTCGCCTCGACTGCGATGTGCTTCAAGCGGACGGAGGGACCCGCACTGCTGCGATCACCGGTGCTTGGATCGCACTCAAGGACACCTACGACTACGGAATCACGGAGGGAATCGTTCCCGGTGATCCGTTGCTCGATCATCTCGCCGCGGTGAGCGTCGGAATCGTGGATGGGGAGCATCAGCTCGATCTCGCCTATGAGCAGGACGCCGCGGCCGAGGTCGATATGAACGTCGTGATGACCGGTTCCGGTGGTTTGGTGGAGGTGCAGGGCACCGCCGAGGGCAAACCCTTCAGCCGAGACGATCTGACCGCCCTGCTGGATCTCGCAGCCGGCGGAATCGAGCAGCTCGTCGAACATCAGAAGGCAGCGCTGGCGTGACTGAAGTGGTTGTGGCCACCAAGAACCCGGACAAGATTTCCGAGATCGAAGCCATGCTCGGCGCAGTGCTATCGGACCTGGTGATCGTCCGTGGCATGGATTGGCCCGATGTCGAAGAAACCGGGACGACGTTGGAAGAGAATGCAGTTCTCAAGGCGAGAGCCGCCGCCGAAGCGACCGGCTATTGCGCGCTTGGCGACGACACAGGACTCGAAGTGGATGCACTCGACGGTGCCCCCGGAGTCCACACCGCACGGTTCGCCGGTCCCACCGCCTCGTACGCCGAGAACCGGGCTGCGTTGTTGAGCGCACTGGCCGGCGTCGATGATCGCTCGGCGCGGTTTCGTACTGCGGCGGCGTTCGTTACCCCGGGCGGGGCCGAGGTCGTAGTGACCGGAGAACTCGCCGGCCGGATCGCTCGAGAGGAGCGGGGAGCCGGAGGATTCGGGTATGACTCACTCTTCGAAGTGGACGGCGAGACACTCGCCGAGATGGGTGTGGGGGCCAAGAACCGCATCAGTCATCGTGCACAAGCGCTGGCGGCGCTGGCAGACGCCCTGGAACGCGATCAAGGAATTCGCCTCTAGATCTATCCGCTTCAGGGGCGTACGGTGATGGTGCGGACAGGAGGTCCCTTATGACGGTGTGGGATCCGGTTCAGATCGTGGTCGGCGTCGATGGCTCCGACCAGAGCATCCGTGCCGCTCGAGTTGCGGCCGGCATGGCCAAGGCCCAGGGATCCAAGCTGCATGTGGTGACGGTGGTGCGCCCCCCTGAAGGGTGGTGGGGCGTGGTCGGCTCACCACCTCCGGCCGAGGCGTTGTTGGCCTCGATGGAGCGTGCTCAGAGGTCGGTGCTGGATAAGACCTTGGCCGCGATCGACACCGAGGGAATAGACGTCGTGACCACAGAGGAAATTGGCGATCCTGCTTCGGCGTTGTCGTCGTATTGCGAACAAGCCGAGGCCGGCTTGCTCGTCGTCGGTCGACGGGGTGCCGGGATAGTGGAACGGCTCGTCCTCGGGAGTGTGGCGGATCGGCTGGGGCACCATGCCCCCTGTGCTCTGATGATCGTGCCCTAGAGAGTCGAAGCGTGCTGGCTGCCCGGTATCTGTTTCGCCGGAGGGCGGCGTCGGCCCGGGTGGGGTGTGACGGCCGCGGTGGGGTTGGGGCCCCGCTTGGTGGAGGAGGGCCGACCGTATCTTGCTCGGGACGCTTCGAGCCCTACTCGGTCTCGAACCGACCCTCAATCTTGCCTCGCAGAGCTCGGCGCCCTCGTACTACGTCTGTTCGCCCGGAGGGCGAAGTCTGCCCGGGTGGGGTGTGACGGCCGCCGAGGGGTTGGGGCCCCGCTTGGTGGAGGAGGACCGACCGGTGTCTGTTCGCCCGGAGGGCGAAGTCGGCCCGGGTGGAGGGTGACGGCCGCCGTGGGGTTGGGGCCCCGCTTGGTGGAGGAGGGCCGACCGGTGTCTGTTCGCCCGGAGGGCGAAGTCGGCCCGGGCAAGTATCAGTCGGGCTGGCCGGATTCGAACCGGCGACCCCCTGCTCCCAAAGCAGGTGCGCTGCCAAGCTGCGCTACAGCCCGTGAGGCGACATTGTGGCAGCCCCGGGCGAGTTCCGACGCCATGGCGGAGTGCAACCACGA
>JAZGCP010000254.1:0-4661 GCA_036477035.1 Acidimicrobiia bacterium
GTTGTAGGGGCCGTCTCGGACCATTGCAATCTCGAACAGGGTCGCCAGGGTCAGGTCGACGGCCGGACCTGGAGGCTTGGGAAGGGTTGCTTCAATGCTATGTTCGAAATCGTCGAGATGAACGACGATCTCGACCAGCCGAGTGACGAGATAGTCGGATAATCGCATGGTGACCCCGCCGAAGACTTCGAGGATCCGGCTAGCCGTGTCCGCGAGACCCTCCGTCAGCGACGACAAATCGGCCGTAGCCACCCGCAGGAGCCCCCCGGGGCCCTCTCCCGCTGCTGCCCACGGCACGCCGGCGGATGCTGCGGTGAAGATCGCTGTCGATGGGGTTTTCTTCTCCGTGCCCGTCGAGGAATTACTGGGCGAGGCCGATCAGGGTGCTCTGCGGTTCGGGTCGATCGAAAGGACTCCTGGGCGGCAATCAGGGATATGTCCGGACCGTCAGGACGTCACGAAGTTCCTGCGTGCACGGTCTTGGTGGCCTCTCTCCCCCTTCGAGCTGCCCACCAAGGTGCCCGCAGAAACGGCACGCACTCAATACACGTTTCGTGCGGTGACGCACGGTCTCGGACTCCAGCGCGGGACGAAGCTTCTCGTTTCGGTTCGCTTGGGTTCCCGGGCGTCTCGGCCTCCCGGTACCGGCCGCCCTCACGGCAGCCTCTCTCCAGGGGGCGGAGGTTCGAGTCCCACCGGGCCTGCGAAACAGGTCGGCCCTGGCCCTGGGTGTTCATCGTGACTGCGATCGAGGGCCGCCCAAGGTGCTCTGATCGGTTGGTGCCACGACGACCAGCAACATGGAGCCTGCCCGGCAGCTAGGTTGATCGGGTGAGTGATTCCACGTTCGGGACCATCCATCGAACGTCGTTGGATGAGCCCGAAGAGTTCTGGGGAGCTGCCGCAGGCGAGATCGACTGGACCAGGTCGTGGGATGCGGTCCTCGACACTGCGGCAACGCCGGCGGCACGTTGGTTCATCGGTGGTGAGTTGAACACCTGTTTCAACGCACTCGATCGCCATGTTGAGGGTGGTCGTGCTGAGCAACCGGCATTGATCTACGACAGCGCCGTCACCGGCACAACGCGTACTTATAGCTATCGGGAGCTGCGCGACCAGGTGGCCCTCTTTGCCGGCGTTTTGAGCCGCAACGGCGTCGGTCGCGGCGACCGCGTGGTCATCTATATGCCGATGATCCCGCAAGCGGTCATCGCCATGCTGGCTTGCGCCCGGCTCGGCGCGGTGCACTCCGTTGTGTTTGGCGGGTTTGCATCCAGGGAGCTTGCAATCCGGATCGACGACTGCCAAGCAAAGGTGGTGGTGTCTGCCTCGTGTGGGATCGAGGTCGATCGCATCATCGAGTACAAGCCGCTGCTCGATGCCGCTCTCGAGATGACCGATATCAAACCGGTTTGTGTCATCTATCAGCGCGAAATGCAGACGGCTGATATGCAGCCCGGTCGTGACCGAGATTGGGACGAGGAGATGGGGTTGGCGGCACCGCACGAGTGTGTTCCGGTGCTTGCTACCGATCCGCTCTACATCCTCTACACCTCCGGCACCACCGGTCAGCCCAAAGGGATCATCCGCGACAACGGAGGCCACGCCGTCGCACTCAAGTGGACGATGAAGAGTATCTACGATATCGATCCCGGAGAGGTCTATTGGGCGGCCTCAGATGTCGGCTGGGTGGTGGGGCACTCCTACATCGTGTACGGGCCGCTCCTCCACGGCTGCACCACCGTGCTGTACGAGGGCAAACCCGTCGGCACTCCCGATGCCGGTGCGTTCTGGCGGGTCATCGCGCAGCATCGAGTGGCCAGCATGTTCACCGCTCCCACCGCGCTGCGGGCCATCCGGCAGCAGGATCCGAATGGTGAACTGATTCCCCAGTACGACATGGGCGAGTTCCGCTCGCTTTTCCTCGCCGGAGAACGGTGTGACCCCGACACCCTCGCTTGGACCCAGGACCAGCTCGGAGTACCGGTGATCGACCACTGGTGGCAGACCGAAACGGGATGGGCGATCGCATCCAGTTGCCTGGGGATCGACAATCCCATTGTGGTGCCGGGATCACCAGGCCGACCGGCGCCGGGATGGGACATCGTCGTGATGGGGCCGGATGGCAAACAACTACTACCGGGCGAGGTTGGAGCACTTTGTGCTCGGCTGCCGATGCCCCCTTCGGCCCTCCCCACCCTGTGGAACGCAGATGAGCGATTCGTCGACACCTACCTCTCGAGCTTCCCCGGCTTCTATGAGACGGCAGATGCCGGCTTCATCGACGACAACGGATATGTGCACGTCATGTCGCGCACCGATGACATCATCAACGTGGCAGGGCACCGACTCTCCACCGGAGCGCTGGAAGAGGTGCTCACTTCCCACTCGGACGTCGCCGAGTGCGCAGTGGTCGGCGTCGCTGATCAGCTCAAAGGCCAGGTCCCCGTCGGGTTCCTGGTGCTGAAAGTGGGCGCCGCCGGCGCGGCAGATGAGGTGGTGAAGGACGTCGTTGCGCTGGTCCGCGAGAAGATCGGCCCGGTGGCTTCCTTCAAGTCTGCCGTCGTGGTCGATCGGCTCCCCAAGACCCGTTCCGGCAAGATCCTGCGGGGCACCATCGCCCTTATTGCCGATGACGAGCCATGGACCGTGCCCGCCACCGTCGACGACCCGGTCATCCTCGACGAGATCACGACGGCGCTGTCGACCCTGGGGTATCCGCGGTGAGTCCGGTGGCGGCCGGGTCTTGAGTAGTTGGCCCCAGTACCGAGCCCTCCATGTCGCCGGTCGATGAGACGAGGAACTTGGCGCCCTCCGGGCGGGGAGCAGAGCCCTGGACGCGGACGACCGTGGCTACCGCCACATCCTTGCCTTCAGATTTCCACCGTCGGTAGGTCTCGAGTGCTTGCTTCATCTCCGGGCCGGGTCCTTGCGTTTGGGCACGGACTCTAGGAGCCGAACCACGGCTGAGAGGTCGGCCAGATTGCCCACCGGCATGAAATCGTCGACAAAGGGCAGGACCGCCCGCATGCCCTGCGTCTTCGGCTCGAATCCGGCCCGACCGGCAAGCGGATTGAGCCACACGACTCGGTGCACACTGCGAGCAAACGCGGCGAACTCCCTGCGCAGAGTTGCGGTATCTCCCCGGTCCCAACCGTCGGAAATCACCACTGCCACCGGTCCACCTCGGGTGATACGACGGCCCCAAGTGCGGTTGAAGTCGGCGAAGGCGTCGCCGATGAGAGTGCCACTCGACCAGTGGTGAACGGCAAGCCCCACCTGTGAGAGTGCCACCCGCGGATCGCGATGGCGAAGTTCTCGTGTGATGCGCGATAGTCCGGTGGAGAACACGAAGGCCTCCACTTTTCCGAGCCGGCCCCGGGCGGCGTGTACGAAATAGAGCAGCATCTCGGTGTAACGCTCCATCGACCCGCTCACGTCTGCGATCACCAGCAGCGGGCGGCGGCGCGGTTTGGGAGCGCTCATGGCCAGCGGCATCAGCTCGCCGACCGGCCCCGTCATCTGCCGGAAGGTCCTTCGCATATCCGGCCTGCTGCCCGCAGACGACGGCATCCACCGCCTGCTGAGTGCATCGGCAGGGCTCCACACCATTCGGGCGATCAGTCTCTTCACTTCAGCATGTTCAGATGTGCTCAGATCGGAGAAATCTCGGGTAGCCAGGCGCTCGACCGCGCTGGCACCCGCCTGGTCACTGGTTTCCGAGATGTCCCCATCTCCCAGATCGGCCTTGACCGTCGTCGGGGCGATGACGTGCACCCGGGGCCCACGCGGATGCACCTGCAGTTCGATCGGATCGATCGGAGAATCTCGACGGTGGCCGGTTCCGAAAAAGAGTTCAAAGGCGGCATCGAAGACGGGAATGTCCTCGGGTCTGGACAACGTGACCGCCTGGAACGCATGGTAGGTATCGTCGCGCGACCGCAACCCCACGGCGCGGGCGGCTTGCACCAGATCGTTCGTCGTGTCCGGAACCACCCGGAGTCCCTGGGCGCGCAGGTAACGGGTGAAGTGAACCAGGTTGTGGGTGAGAGGCTCGGCCATCACCCGACCGAGGTCAGGAGCTGCTCGAGACCCCCGGACCGGATTCGGGCGATGTCCTCCTGATACTTCAGAATCACACCCAGTGTGTCGTCTGCTGCTTCGGGCGAGAGGCGGGTGGTGCCCAACACCGCCAATGCCGCCGCCCAGTCGAGTGTCTCGGCGACACCCGGGGGTTTGAAGAGATCCATCGACCGGAGCTTCTCCATTGCGCCCGCCAGGTCGGAGGCCAGTTCTTTGGGCACGTTGGGAACCTTGTGCAGCAGAATCTCGACCTCGCGCTCAAAGTCGGGATAGTCGATCCAGTGGTAGATACAGCGCCGCTTCAGGGCGTCGTGGATCTCGCGTGTCCGATTGGAGGTCAGGATCACGACCGGGGGGCGCTCCGCCGCGATAGTCCCGATCTCGGGAATCGTGACCTGGAACTCGCTCAACATCTCCAAGAGATACGCCTCGAACTCCTCGTCGGCCCGGTCGAGCTCGTCGATCAGCAGGACGGGCCGCTCGCCATTGGCCGTGGCCTCTACCGCCTGCAGCAGGGGTCGGGCGATGAGATATTCGCGACTCATGATGTCATCTACTTCGGCCTTGGCACCTTCGCC
>JAZGCP010000255.1:0-2964 GCA_036477035.1 Acidimicrobiia bacterium
CGGTCGAAGAACCCGTACCATTCGTCGGCGTCGGTGAACCGCACATCGGTGCGCACGACTCTCCACCCGGTCGCGTCCGGGATCTTCGAGTTGAGCTGATCGAGGGTCGGTATGTGCTCCGCAGGGAGACCAAGCTCGTTGAATCCCTTGAGATACAGGGCACTGGCGTACTCCCTGATCTTGGGGAGCTGCCGCCGAAACAACTCTGCCCAGGTCTTGTGCTGTTCGGGCGAAAACTCGATGTCTTCCATCACCACCTCCAGTAAGCGTGGCTACGGCCCGAGAACCCCCTCAAACCGCGATTGCGGGTGCCAACCCCCAACTTACCGAGCAGCTTCCCCTTCTGCCCGATCAATCGATCAATGTGGACGCAGTTATGAGTTCGACAACCGGTCGCACCATCAGTTCATCCGGGCTGGTCCGCACTCCCGGAGAGCCGGCCAGGCGGTGCACTCAGTCTCCAAACGGGTCCGGGAGATCCGTGATGCAACGCGATTCAAACACGCCAATCACACGGGATCGGTAGGTTCGCAGCTGTGCGATACCTAGATGCAGACGCCACCCGCACCGCTTTATCGATGAGCGACGCCATCGGGGCGATGGAACAGGCCTTTGGCGATGACATAGAAGTCCCGGCACGGAGTCTGCTCGGACCGTCGATGTTCATGCCTGGCCGCGTGGGAAGCCGATCCGGGGTCAAAGTGGTGTCGACGGTGCCCGGCAAGCCTTTCGGAATCGTGGCCATCTTCGATGGGGAAGGCGCCTGCACCGGGCTGGTCGACGGACCCGCCCTCACCGCGATCAGAACAGCTGCCGGCGCCGGACTGGCCACCCGGCTGCTGGCCCGGCCCGATTCGCGAACAATGGCGATGCTCGGAGCCGGAGCCATGGCCTATGACCAAGTGATGGCAGTGAAGGAGGTCCGACCCATCGGCGACGTCTTCATTTGGAGCCGCGATCGGGCTAACGCCGAAGCACTCGCGAAACGGGTCGAAGGCACCGCAGTCTCGGACCCGGAGGAGGCCGTCTCGGTCGCCGACGTCATTTCGACGGCGACTCCGGCAACGAGTCCGTTATTCGAGCCGGTGATGGTCAAACCGGGTACTCATATCAACGCCGTTGGGGCCTACACACCCGAGATGTGCGAGATCCCCCCCGACATCGTGCGCAACGCGTTGACGATTGTGGATGATCGGGCCGCGGCGGCAGAGGAGGCCGGGGATCTCCTACAGGCGGGAAAACAGCCGGACGGAACAATGGCCGATCTCCTCGCGGGGAGGCACCAAGGTAGACAAGGCCCGGGCGAGATCACGTTTTTCAAATCGGTCGGGATCGCCAGCCAGGACGTGGCGGCCGGGGTCATGGCCCTCGACAAGGCAATCGAACTCGATCTCGGAGTCGAGATCGAGTGAGGAGAGAGTTACCGGTCGCAGACTCGGTGGCCGGGGTTGGCACACAGTGATGAGCCATCTGGGGCGTACCCTCCGTCCATGAGCTCCATCTTCAGCAAGATCATCGAAGGCCTCATCCCGTCCCATCGGGTCTATGAGGATGCAGCTACCTATGCCTTCCTCGACATCAACCCGCGCCAGCCGGGCCACACTCTGGTCGTACCCAAGCTCGAAGTCGATTATCTGTTCGATCTCCCGACCGATGATTACACCGCCCTGTGGAAGACGGTCAACACGGTGGCCGAAGGTCTCAAAAAGGTGACCGGGTGCGCCCGGGTGGTGGTGATCGTGCTCGGCTATGAGGTGCCTCACGCGCACATCCACCTCATTCCGAGCAACAACCTCAGCGACATCCCCTTCCCTCCGGTGGATGAGACGGCGCAAGCCGGTCTCGTCGAGACTGCAGAGCAGGTTCGAGCAGCGCTCGATCCCGGGAGCGGGATTGAACGCTAGATTTGGCCCTTAGCGACCCAGGGGAACCGATGGGCGACGCCAAGAAGGCAAAAACGGAAGAAGAGCTCAAGGTCGCCGAGCCTCTCGTCCCGCCGCCTACGGCATTCGGCGGTGGGATCGAGCCGTTCGCCAGAGCGATCATCCAGTCCAACCAAAACGAGTTCCTGCGCGCCGCCCGCGGCCAACGATTCGCCTTTGCGACGATGAAGTGGATGTTTCTGGTCGTGTTCCTCATCGCTCTCGGCTCGATGATCGCCGCGATCAGGATCGCGACCGATGTGCCCGAAACCGGCTACGACTGGGCCCACGCCGGGGTGGTCGCCGGTGTCGCCTTCATGGCGATCGTGCTGTTCACCTTGCTGCTCTACATGAGGCCCCTCGCGGCGCTCGAGCGCAACAGCGTTGTCCAGTCGTTCCTGACGGTGGTCGTCAACTCGTACTGGACCCGCCTGCTGTACGTAAAGGAGGCCGCCGACATCGACGTCCACCTGGAGGATGCCACCGCGTACACCGTCGAGCACCTCGGGGCATTGCTGGATCGTCAGATCCTGGGTGCATCGAAGTTCATGGACGTGATGCGCCGCGCCCAGGATGAGGCAAACCTCGACCCCAACTCTTATCGATCCCCCATCTGATGCTCTGGCCGGTGACGTAGGTGATGGTCAGGGCGAGGCAGGGGCGTTTCTGGCAAGGACTTCGGACGAAGGCGCACTTCACGTGCTTCAAGGACGAGGACGCCGCCAGGGACGCCACTGGACGCTCTGAGCGCGGCAAACGTTGCCGGCCAGGGCATTTCTCTCTTGTCCGTGGATGACACGTCGTTCCTCGGTGTGGCTATCGAAGAGGCCGGGATCGGCCGCGCCGAGGGCGGCATCCCGATCGGTTCGGTGCTGGTAGTGGACGGCGAGATCATTGGGAGAGGCCACAACCGGCGCGTCCAGAACGGCAGCGTGGTGCTCCACGCCGAGATGGACGCTCTCGAGAACGCCGGACGGCGCTCGGCGTCCGTGTATGCACGAGCGACGCTGTATTCGACGCTGTCCCCTTGCGACATGTGCAG
>JAZGCP010000256.1:0-6770 GCA_036477035.1 Acidimicrobiia bacterium
ACCCTCGACATCGTCGAGCCGCAGTTGCGAAGTCGTCGCGTTGCGCCGCTCACGCCCGTGACCCAGATGGGCGACTAGGAGGATCACACCGACTGCAGCAGCCGTAAGAACCGACGGCATTACCCACTCACTCATCGATGACCGCAAGGCCGGCACTAAAGGCAACACCGGAAGGTCCTTCGACCGACCATGCTGCCGTGAACGGGTCGTTCGACTCCAAAAGGACGCCGAGCGCATCGGGCTCGGAGATCGGCACAGCCACTTGGGTACCCGGCTCGACGAGGACTTGCGAGTTCACCGCAGCGGCTCCCGTCAATTCGCTGACGGTGACGAATATCTGCTCGAAGCCGGAGTTCATCAGCCACAAAGTGCCCCGGTTGGGCCCGACCGAGCGCAAACCGGGGAGTAGCCAGACCCGGGCAGGTGCCGGGGCCCCACCCGTGACCGCAGTCCCCGCTTCCCCACTTGCCACGACGCCTGCCGCCACCTGCGCTGTGGCCGATATTCGTACCCCTAGCGCATCGGCGGACACCGATCCGAGCTCGATCCGCAGCGGCGTCTCTGCCGCCAATTCGAACTCGAAGGCGGACCGCTCAGGGCCCTCGGATGTGTACAGGTCGACGGTGATGGTGACCTCTGTCAAGTTGGGGTTCCCCACCACGACCGTCCCGCTGTCGAGGCTTTCGGTTCGAACGATCGGGAACTCCCAATCACTGGACAGACCCGAGCCGATCCACCAAGCCTCGTCGGCACCCTGCGAATACGACATCGCTGGAATGACCAGGCCTTCATCCACCCGGACCGAGATGATGAGCGCCTGACGCTGTCGCAGCATCTCCTCGAAATCAATGTCGCGCCACGACCTGGAATTGATAGATACCGACCGCAGTTCGCCGAGTGCCTCCACGCCGATCTCGCTGAACCCGGTCACGGTCACCTTGGCTGTCTCGGGAAACGGATTGAACAGTCTGAGCCTCAAGCGCTCTCCACTGAGGGTTGACCCACCCGCAAAGAACCACTCGTCGGGCCCCTGGGATACGCAGATGTCGGCCGTCAATACCTCGCCTATGACGGTCACGCTGGCCGCAGCAGGTCCATCACTGAACTCGACGAATCCGGGTGAATCCCCTCGTTGAGCGATGTCGGAAAGCGTCAGCACCGAGGCACCCGGTCCCAGCGTCTCGGTCGACGCCTCATCGGGCGGTTCTCCCGGAATCGCCACAGGGAAGGTGAACTCGGCATCGGCATCTGCGATCGAAGCAACACCTAAGAACGAGTCGCGTCCGGCGTTTGCCTGAGCCCAGGGGCAATACCAGATGCTTGCATCCACCGGGGACTCGATTCCCGGCCTACCGATGATCAGTCCGGCCAGCGGTTCGGGCGCTGGGTCTGGTGTTGGTAGGACGACCGCCAGAGCCCCAAGCGCCAAGACCAACGCGGCGACGAAGGCCCGCTTCATCGCCGACTCCGTCTGATGCGGGGAGCCAAGAAAGCAGTCCCCAGACCCAGGAGCCAAAGCAACGCACCGAACGCAGCCAGGCGGCGCGGTCCGTACGAGGAAAACCGAATCTCAGATCCGGTGGTCGAGATCAGATTGCCCCAGTCCTCCTGTGTCCAATCACCCGGGCCCCACCGGAAGTCGGCGTTCGCAGCCACGAACACCTCACCGGTTGACCCACCGGCGGGGACCGAGAACCCGGCACCCTCGGCGAGCCAAACCGCGCCATCGCTCGATCTAACGATCGCCGCAGCCTCTTCGTTTCGAAATACCGGGAAGTCGAGTGAACGCAGGGTCACCAGATCCAACTGCGACTCGAACAACGCCTCGAGAGGACTCGGCTCGGTGAACGCCACCCATCCGATGCCGAAATCGGCCAATGCGGAGCCGGCACGCCGGGATCGCCCGTCGATCAAATCCTCCAACAGCGAATGCAACGCTTCGTCACCGAGTCGCTCTTCGTTGAGGAAGGTCTCCGATGACGTCGGATACGGCGGAACGAACACCCGGTAGCCGAGACCGTCGATCCGACGTGACGTGCCCGGAAGGGTGGAGGCGTCACCGAAGAGCAACACCCGGGACGGTTCGACGCCGGGTGGGGCCGCAAATGCAAAGGTTCCCGTCAAAGTATCGTCGGGGAGTCCGGCTCTGCCGGGACCCGCCAAGGCGAACGTACCAAGGACCATTGCCACCGCCCCCAGTCCACCGGCGAGAGCAGCCAGCGAGCGCCATCCCCCGGTCTCTCTGCGACGAGCGGTGGCCTCAAACGCCGCACCGGTAGCCACCGCCACGCCCAACCCGTTTAGCAAGAGAGCTGCCAGCATCAGCTCCTCCCCCATGCCGAAGCCTCCGGTACGAGCAAGAACGGCTCCCACAACGGCCATCAGGGCTCCCCACCCGCCCACGGTCGCGATGGTGCGGTCGCCGCCGAGTATCGATCCAAATGCGGCAGCCGCCACCGCCACGATGGCAGGCCAAGCCGGCTCCCAGTATGCGGGCACACCGGATCGCACAAGATCGACCGGATCCACATACAGGATCCAGGGCATCAGCAGAGGCAAGGACACCAGCGTGACGAGAGCCATTCGGCCGACAACCCTCCACCGGTTCCCTACCCCGAGCACAGCCCAGGCAGCAATCGCCACCAGCGGTACGAGCAACGCAGCGGGAACGAAGACGGCGACCAGACCGGTGGCGATGACTGCACCGGCGAAAGCGGCGACCCGGTCAGTGCGAGCTTCGGGTTGCGATACCAGCACGGATCTCACCGCCCACGGCAATGCCCCCATGGCGGGAAGGATCGACCAGTGTGTCCCACTCGTGGCAGCGATGACGGCCGGGCCGGCCATGAGCACCGAACCTGCGAAGTATCCGGCGACCGACCTGATTCCCCAGATCCGCAGCAGCCTGCCGACGCCGAACGCACCGGCGAGGAACGAGGCCACTGTGATAACCGCTACTGCGAGACCCCCGCTCCCAAAAGCTACGAGCTGCAGCAGCGCCACCCCCGCCACCGCCGGTCGCAGCACCTCGGGTGACCCCAGGCCCGCCGGGTTCCAGCCACCGGCATAGGACTCCAGAGTGTCGATCGCCGACTCAGGCGGAGGGAGCGAGAATCCGACCAGGGGCAGATGCTCCGTCCAAACCTCCCGAGTGGCAACGAAGGCGAAGAGAACGATGAGCGACGCCACAAAGAAGGCCGAATGTTGAATTCGTTGCTGACCTGCCTCCACCGCGTCCGCAAATCCCGACAGGACGCCTTCGGGGAACCGATCCCGAATTCGCAACATCGCGTCATCCCACAAGAGTCGCAGCCGCGCCGACCCGGCCACCTGATAGCGGAACAGCTCTTCGTCCCCTACTTGTCGTCCGTGCCGCGCCTGGCGGCGCTGGCGCAGGGCCGTCGGAAGCCGAGGGATATTCCACAGCCAGGCGGCGATCACACCAGGCAACGGGAATCTCCCGAACGGTATGCGCCCCACTCCCTCGACCAGACCGATCAAGAAAGCAAGCGGAAGGGTCCACAGAAGGGTGAGGGGGCTGTACGCCTTGATCATCGCTCGGACCTCACCCGCACGCTCCCGCCAGTCCGACGACCGTTCGTCGCCGTCGTATCCGACGACGCTGCCGGGAATGACAACCACGCGAGCTCCGCGGAGACGGGCCCGCTGACAGAAGTCGATCGCAGCCGAAGTCGGCGCCATCGACCGATCGATTCCATCGAGACCGAGGTAGAGGTCTCTTCGGATAAGGACCGAGACCCCAGAGATCGCCGCCACGTCGCGGATCACGTCGTACTGCTGCTGATCCACTTCGTCGGGAAGCAGCCCGCTATAGGGGGCGGCAAATGCGTCCGTCGCATAGCCCACCGATATGAGCTTTTCTGGGTGGTCGGCGTCGACGATCTTCGAACCGGCAATCGCAGCGCCGACACGCTGCGCATCCTGCACCAGCACCCGCAACGCCTGTGGATCGGGAATCGCTCGTTCCCGCAACGCCCAGACGAATGTGAATTCCGGCCCAATCGAGGAGATGGCGGCCCGCAGGTTGGGCCGCCACGCGGCCTCGAATTCTCCTGCGATCTGACGAATCTCATCGCCCCCGCCCACGACCAGCACTTTGGCGACGCCATAGACTTGCGACCCGATCGCCTCCATACAGCGGCGCAACCGACCTGGATCACCCGCCGACACGACTGCGGCGACAGCGGGCGTGCCCAGCGGTTCGCCTGTGATGGTCGGATCGATGGACATGAGGTGCAGCATTCTACGAAGGGTCGCCATTGAGCCGAACAACCCTCCTCGCCGGCGGTGTCGGCGGAGCGCGCCTGGCCCGTGGCCTGGCCGCGATTCTGTCCGACGAGGATCTAACGATCGTGGTCAACGTCGGAGACGACGAGCGAATCTACGGCGTCCACGTGGCGGCCGATCTGGACACCGTCACCTACACCCTGGCCGGGATCGAAGGACCGCACGGCTGGGGAGTGGTCGACGACACGTTCAACGTCATGGCCGGACTCGACACGCTCGGGGTGGACACCTCGTTCCGTCTCGGAGACCGCGATCTGGCGCTCTGTCTCAGGCGAACCCAGATGCTGGACGGCGGGGTGCCGCTGTCGACCGTGACCAACGAGATCTGCTCCGCTCTCGGAGTGGGACCGACGATGCTTCCGGCGACCGACGACGAGTTGCGCACCAGGATCAACACGGTCGAGGCAGGCTGGCTGGCATTCCAGGACTATTTCGTAAGGAGAGGACATCGCGACGAGGTCATCGGTCTCGAATACGCCGGTAGCAGCGAGGCGCTTCCGGCGCCGGGCGTGATCGAGGCCATTTCGACCGCAGATACGGTGCTCGTGGCACCATCCAATCCTCCCCTCTCGATACACCCGATCCTGGCCATCTCGGAGATTCGGCAAGCCGTAGCCGCCGCGCCAAGGGTCATTGCCGTCAGCCCGCTCTTCGGCGGCAAGGCATTGAAGGGGCCGGCCGACCGTGTGATGGCATCGATCGGGCTCCCTGCCGGGAATGCTGGCGTTCTGGCTGCCTACTCCGACATCATTTCAGACCTGGTGGTAGACACTGCTGATGCCGGCGATGCCGATACGCTCGCCGGTGACGTGACAATTCACTCCACCGATACCCGGTTTGCGGAGGCGGAGCCTGCGGCCCGCTTTGCGCGCTGGCTGCTCGATCTTCAATGACACCGACTTCAATGACACTGACTATCCATCCACTGCAAGGAATACCGGAGGTATCGCGCGGCGACGACCTGCCGGCGCTCCTGCTCGCCTCGCTCAAATCCGCCGGGCTCGTCCTCGAGAACAACGACGTTGTCGTGATAACCCACAAGGTCGTTTCTAAGGCGGAAGGCGCGGTTGCTCCGCTCACCGCCGACAACGAGGAAGCCGCCTACCGCAGAGTCGTGCTGGACGAGTCGGTGGAAGTACTGCGCAGGCGCGGCGATCTCGTGATCGCCCGCACCCGGCACGGCTTCATCTGTGCCAACGCCGGCGTCGATCGATCGAATGCGGCACCGGGCACGGTCGTACTGCTGCCGCCAGACCCAGATAGGTCGGCTCATGGGATCCGAATGGCGCTCGAAGCCGCCTCGGGATCATCGATCGCAGTGGTCGTATCGGACACCTTCGGCAGACCGTGGCGACGCGGGCTCGTCGACGTGGCGATCGGGCTCTCGGGCATCGAAGCACTACTGGATCTACGGGGTACAACCGATGCCGGCGGGCGTCAACTGGCCGTCACCGAGATCGCCGTGGTCGACGAGATCGCGGCCGCCGCCGATCTCGTAATGGGAAAGGCCGATGCGGTACCGGCGGCACTGTTGCGCGGGTTGAATCTCACCCCGGGACGCGGACGAGCTACCGATCTGGTTCGACCTGCCTCAGAAGACCTGTTCCGCTAGGTAATTGTCCAGTGCCGGAACTCCCCGACATCGTCGTTTACATCGAACGCCTCGAGGCGCGGCTGATTGGAACATCGCTACAAAGAATCAGACTGGCCAGTCCCTGGGTGCTGCGGACCTTCGAGCCTCCCGTGTCGGTGGTCGACGGGAAGCGAGTGACGGGCCTCCGCCGGATTGGCAAGCGAATCGTCCTCGAACTCGAAGCCGATCTATTCGTCGTCATCCACCTCATGGTGGCGGGCCGGTTGCGCTGGCGTGACCATGGGGCTGCGATTCCGAAGAAACGGGGCCTGGCCGCCTTCGACTTCGAGCCGGGAACGGTGCTCTTCACCGAGGAGGGAACCAAGAAACGAGCCAGCATTCACATCGTGAGCGGCGAAGACGGTTTGGCGGAACACGATCGCGGCGGCATCGAACCCTTCGAGATGTCGGTCGAGCAGCTTGCCGGTGCCCTGCAACGTGAGCGCCACACCCTCAAGCGCTCCCTGACCGATGCCAGGCTGATCTCCGGTATCGGCGGCGCCTACGCCGACGAGATCATGCACCGTGCACGGGTCAGCCCGATGGTGAGAACGGACCGGATCGACTCCGACCAAATCGGCCGGCTTCACGTTGCCATCACCGAAGTACTCGACGAATGGACCGATCGACTCCGCGCCGAGGTGGGCGGCGGTTTCCCGGAAAAGGTGACGGCCTTCCACGACCAAATGGCCGTTCACGGCAAGTTCGGCGCCGAGTGCCCGGTGTGCGGCTCGCCGGTACAGCGAATCGTCTACGCCTCCCGCGAGACCAACTACTGCCCCGGGTGCCAAACCGGCGGCAAAATCCTGGCCGATCGTTCCCTCAGCCG
>JAZGCP010000257.1:0-3456 GCA_036477035.1 Acidimicrobiia bacterium
AACCGGGTTACAAATCGACTGCAACGCGCCGCCAATGATCATGGCGGTCGATGACGTTGCTGCCGGAATGGTCGGCACCGGTCACACCGTTGTCGAAGGGCGGACCGTTTCGGCATTTGACGTGGAAGTGCTCGGCGTCCTGCCGAACGCCATCTACCCACTCATCGACATGATCGTTGTCGAGGTCTCTGGGTCTGTCATCGACGAAGTGGGCGGGATCGCCGGCGGCTTTTCGGGCTCGCCCGTCTACGTCAACGGCAAACTGCTCGGCGCCCTCGCGTTCGGTTTCTTCGGTAATGGTCGGATCGGGGGGGTTACCCCGGCCGAGGAGATGGTGAGGCTCGTCGACTTCCCGATGATCACTACCCAGGTGGAATTGGACCCGGCTCAGCAATCGGCCCTCGACATGATCGAGGCCGGGACCGGGACGGTAGGCGCTCCGTATGCGCTTCCGATCCCGGTCGGGGTGACCGGTGTTCGCGCCGATCATATGGATGCGCTGCAGCAGCAAATCGATCAGCGCGGCCTGCCGCTCCATCTCTATCCGGCCACGGGGGGAGGGTCGGGATCGTCCGGCTCGGGCACGGCAGGGGCGGTCCTTCCGGGTGAGTCGCTCAGCGCCGTGGTGAGCTCGGGAGACAACGCCTTCTTCGCCACAGGCACCGCCACCTACTGCGACGGTGACACGGTCATTGGGTTTGGCCACCCGTTCCTCTGGACCGGTGACGTCATGCTCAGCCTCAATGAGGCAGACATCGTCACGGTGGTCGATGACGTGACTGATCTGTTCGGCGGGTTCAAGCTGGCCACCCTGGGCGAGGCGGTCGGCCGCATCGATTTCGATGGGAATGTCGGCGTTCGCGGATTCAATGGCCAGTTGGCGCCCTCGACGCCGATCACAAGCTCCGTCGGGTTCGCCGAGCTTGGCCTAACCCGCCAGGGTCGCACCGACGTTTATGCAACAGGGGACATGTTCTTCGGACTTGGGGGCACGGCTGCGTTTCACCTGCTCGCCAACCTCGATGCCGTGTCCGGCACCGGTTTCCGGGACGGAAGCAGCTCGGTTGCCTGGGTGGTGAGCGGTACTCGCCAGGACGGCTCGAATTTCCAGCTCGTTCGTGACAACAAGTACTCGTCTGAGTTCTCGATCACCGACGAAAGCATCTTCGAGCTGTGGAACCAGATCGACATCCTCCAGTTCAACCGTTTCGAGGAGATCGAGATCACGTCCGTCGACATACCGGACGCCCAGCTATTCGGCGACCAGCGGCGGCTCGACATCGTCGATGTGAGCGTGGCAACGACGAGCGACCCAAACCCCGGAGACGACTTCGGCATTCTCGCCGCTCCCGGTGACACTGTGTTTGTTGACATCGACCTGGCGCGATTTCGCTCTACCGACGAGCAGACGGTGCGCGTCGAGCTCCAGATTCCGGAAGATTTCGGCGGAGGGTTCGGGTCTCTCGAGGTGCGCGGCGGGAGCGAGTTCTTCTTCGATCCGTTCTTCGAAGAGCCGTTCTTCGAGGAGCAAGGCAACGGCCCGGCTGAAGACTTCGACGAGCTGCTCGCCACCCTCCAGGACGCAGACCACAACTACGATCTCGTGGCCCAGCTCACCCTGTTCGAGGAATTCTTCGAGGAGGAGCCACCACGCGAGCCTGGTTTCATCGAAGCGAATGGCGGGCCGAGTGAACCAGGCACGACAGTGGTCAAAGAGGTGGTCCCACAGCAGGAGGTGGTGTCAGGATTCGAGTTCTTCGACCTCGAAATCCGAGGAGAAGAACCACCGTTCTCATTCGGCGAGCTGCAGGCTACCCTGACGGGCGAGGCCGAGGTGCCGGGACCGGGCGACCCTGATGGGTCGGGATCGGCGATGATCACCATCGAAGGTGACGCGGTCTTTTTCGACCTTTTCGTTACCGACGTCGACGAGGTGACCGCCGCCCACATTCATGTCGGGGCTTTCGACGAGGAGGGTCCGGTAGTGGTTGACCTCGAGGTGGAATTCAACGGACTGAGCGGGGTCACGTTTGCCGATCCCGCGTTGCTCACAGACATTCTGGCGAACCCGGAGTTCTTCTACGTCAACGTTCACACCGCGGAGTTCTCGGCTGGAGCGGTGCGCGGGCAGCTCGAGCCGCTGGCAAACGGCGACTCGGTCGGCTTTGTCACCGCAACGGGCACGTGGATGCTCGACGGGGTAGACCCCTTCTACTTCGGTTTGCCCGGTGACGTTGCCTTACTGGGCGATTGGGATGGCGATGGGGTCAAGACGCCCGGCCTCTATAGGCCGACGGTCGGGACCGCATTCGTGCGTATGACGAACACCACCGGTTTTGCTGACATCGAGTTCGACCTTGGTATACCGGGCGACGTTCCGTTCGTTGGAGACTGGGACGGCGACGGGCTCGACTCGTTCGGGGTGTTCCGGCCTACGACCGGAACGGTGTACTTGCGCAACGACCTGAGCACGGGTCCGAGCGACGTGAGCTACCAGTTCGGTGTGGCCGGGCATAACCCGTTCGTCGGCGATTTCAACGGCGACGGCATCGATGAGATCGGGTTCCACCAGCCCAACGGTCTCGTCTACCTGGAGGGCGGATCGGAGCCGGGTGTGGTCGGCGCCACGTTCTTCTGGGGTATGCCGGGTGACGTTGTCTTCAGCGGCGACTGGGACGGCGATGGGGTCGACACCGTCGGCTTGATGCGAACGTCGGATCACACAGTGCATCTGCGCAACACGAACTCGCTCGGCCCGGGTGATGTGACCATGGCCGCCCCAGCCAATGCCGTTATGCCGTTGGTGAACTAGCAGTTCGGCACCCCCGGTCGGGTCCGCCGGCTAGTCGAACGATGATCGCACCCACGACATGAACCGTCATCCAGGCGTCTGCCCGATCCGCAGGAGAGGCGTTATGAGCGTCACCTTGGAAGCTGCGGTCGGCCTCGAGCCTCTCCCTGGGACTTGCCGTGTCCGCGGCGATCCCGCTCTCGTACTCAGTCTTGTCGGCCGTCGGCATCTCACTGTTCGCACGGCTCATGGGGTATGAGTCGTTGTGGGTGACGGAGCAGCTCCTGTTCGCGCTGGAGCCGAAGACGCCGCACCCCGGCTCCCGGACGGCTCGTTGCCCGAGCTCCCCGGCACGCGCCATCTGGTCAACCACTGACTGGATCGCCCGAAGGACCTGATCGACATCCACGGCTGCGCCGTACATCGGCGCTGCCCCAGGCATCACTCTTCCAGGGCTTTCTGGGCATACGGCCCTGTGTCTAGGAATTATTGGGCTGAGTCAGCGACTCGAGCTAGCAGCTCGACGAGTGTCTCGACCTCTTCGTCGGTCAGGGCGACCGCACGGAAGGCGCGGCTGGAAATGGAGCTCGTTTCGGTGAGAGACCAAGTTCGCTGTCGATACGACGCCATGTGATGGTGAGGCGCGAGGGAGGGTGGCTATGATG
>JAZGCP010000258.1:0-2530 GCA_036477035.1 Acidimicrobiia bacterium
GACACCGGTTTCGGCGGATTCGGGGCCGAATTGTCTGCCCAGATCGCCGAACAGGCCTTCGACTGGCTCGATGCCCCGGTACAGCGATATACATCCCCGGAAATCCCGACATTCCCCTACTCGAGCGTCCTGGAAGATCAGGTCTACCCCAGCATCGAGGGGATCGTCGAGCGTGCCATCGAGCTGGCTGAGTACTAGAAGAAGTCCTTAGTCGTTAGTCCTTAGTCATTAGTCCAAGACTCCCGACTGATTGAACCAAATCAGCGGTAGCTACGTATTCCCTCACGTAAACAGCTACGAGAGGGTGGAGATGAGACGGACAGCAACGCTCTTGATGGTGCTTGCGCTGGTGGCCGCTGCATGCGGCGACGATGACGCGAGTACGACGACACAGGCGTCAGATTCGACACAAGCGACCAGCGACGCCGGGCCGGCGATGGGTCCGGCTGAGATCACGTTCGAGGCGCAGGACTCCGACGGAACCACGATCACTGTGGCGTCGATCACCCTGCCGTCGCCCGGCTACATCGCAGTTCACGGCAACCTCGATGGAGGTCCAGGTCCGGTGGTCGGCCACTCCGATCTACTCCCGGCCGGCACCTCGACCAACGTGGTGGTGACACTCGACGAGCCGCTCGGAGCAACCGACATGCTGTTCCCAATGGCACACATCGATGTCAACGGCAACGGCGAGTATGAGTTCATGCCGCCGGACATTGCGTTCGACCTTCCTGCCACGACTGCGGACGGAGGAATCGCCGTAGTCGGCGCCCTAGTGACGGTCGGCTAACGCTTCTCCCGACCGGGTCACCTCGGCGGTGGTGGGGGACGATCCCAACCCCCCACCACCGCCCGGCTCGGCAAGAATGGATACCCGAATGTCACCTGAATCCGGACCGGATCGTGCCGAAGCGTTCGTCCGCCGAATGGCGGACGAACACGGCGATGCTCTGTTTGGGTGGGCTCGCGGTAGATTTCAAGACCGCCGCGACGCCGAGGAAGTCGTGTCCGAGACACTTGTGAAGGCCTGGCGCAGCTACGGCCAGTTCGACCCCGCAAGAGGAAGCGAACGGGCATGGGTTTTCGGCATCCTCAAGACAACCGCGGTCGACCACTACCGCAAGAGCAGCCGCCATCTCCGATCGGTAGGTAGAGACGAGGTACCGGAGGAAGCATTCGAGTTGCCGGTGGACTCACTGGCCGATTCGACACTGGTGCAAGACGGACTCAGATCACTTTCGGATCAGCATCGTGAGGTTCTGATTGCGGCCTACTTCGGTGGATACTCGGTAAACGAGATAGCAGCGCGATTCGGGATTCCTGATGGGACCGTCAAGTCGCGGATGTACTACGGGATGCGGGCGCTACGAGCCGCATTGGAAGAAAGAGGAGTATTGGCATGACCGACCACAGCGTCTTCCGTGGCTGGTCTGCCAGCTACGTACTGGGAGCACTCGATTCGGCCGAACGGCTCCAGTTCGAGGACCACCTGTCGCAATGTGAGGAGTGTCGGCGCGAAGTCGCCGAGTTCGCTCCGATTCCCGGCCTCCTGTCCAAGCTCGACGGGTACGAATCCGAACCGGCTCCGACGAGGGTGGCGAACATGGCTTCAGACCAAGTTCGATCCGACTGGTCCGCACTGCAGCACAGCAGAAAGAGATGGCAGTGGATCGCCTCGGCCGTGGCTGTGATCGCGGTGGTGGCGATGGTCGTCTCCGCCCTGCCGACGTCCCGTCAGGAAACAGTCTGGATAGTCGAATCATCGGTGTCGGCGACCGGCACCATCGAGTTGGAGTCGCGCGCCTGGGGGACGGCAATCCACCTCGATCTGGCCGACCTGCCACTCCGCGAGGGCTATATCGCGTGGGTCATCGACAAATCGGGTAACAAGCAACAAGTCGCCGTTTGGGGCCCAACCGACGGCAGAGTGGCCGTGCTCGATTCGACATCGTCGGTGACGCTGGACGACGTCGCGATTGTGGCGGTCACCGGTCTCGACGGCCTGGAACCACTGCTGACCGCAGCAGGTTGAAGCCCCGACCCCACCGATCTCGATCGAACACGCATTGGGTGTCGGGGCCGTCGTCCGTATTCCGTTGTCCGTTCACCTGACGACACCTTCGGACAGCGGACAACTCGACAGCCTCCCTCCAACGGCGGGTGGACGCGGCCTACCCGTTCAACCGGGGCCAGGTCTGGAACGGACAACTCGACGGCACTCCGACCACAGTCCTAGTAAACGCTCCAGACACTCCTGTGTACGAATACGCTCACGCTCAATGGACATCACCATCCGACCGGCCGTGGCCGACGATCGCGAATACATCGCGTCGTGGACCGCGGATACCTTCTCGTGGGGTGACTACGTCGGTGCAGCCTTCGGAGACTGGCTCGAGGAAGAACACGGTGTCGTGATCGTCGCCGAAGTAGACGGACTACCCAAGGCATTGGGTCGGATCCGGATGGTCTCCGAATCCGAGGCTTGGTCCAATGCCATGAGGGTTCACCCCGATCTTCGCCGGGCCGGAAT
>JAZGCP010000259.1:0-4507 GCA_036477035.1 Acidimicrobiia bacterium
CTCAACCCACGGGTTCCTCAACAGCATCGAGCCGATTCCTCCTCCTGGTGATGTGTGGTCGTCGCTCTTGGAAGCACTCGAAAGGTCCTTTCGGGGCGGGCTCGAGGTGTTTCCCGACGCGGTCGCGGTCCTCGATGCGGCCATGGCGGCCAGACTGCCTGTTGCGGTGGCATCGGCGTCCCCACGACAGCGCCTCGACCTCACATTGGGTGTCGCCGGTCTGATCGAACGCTTTGCGGTGTCGGTCGCCGGCGACGAGGTCGCGGTCGAGAAGCCCGACCCGGCGGTCTACCTGGCGGCCATACGGGCTCTCGATCGATCGGCGTCGGGCGTAGTGGCCATTGAGGACTCTGCGGCCGGTGCCACTTCGGCCGTTCGTGCCGGTCTCGACGTGATCGCGATCGCGCGCCATCCGGCCGATCTGGCTCCGCTGGCCGCGGTCGGGGTTCGGGTGGTCGAACGTCTCGAACCGGCCCTCATCGGCTTGTGACTGTCGCGCCATTACGAATCATCTCTTGCTGCGCGGAGCGCCAGCCGATGATGGCGCGCTGAGGTGAACCGGGGGCCGCGGCTGCTCTGAGCCGGCATCGGTCCCGTACCATCGGCTCCGTGCATTACTTCGTTACGGGCGCCACCGGGTTCGTCGGCGGCTACGTGGCGTCGCAGTTGTTGGCCGCCGGACACGATGTCACCGCGCTGGTTCGGACTCGTGACGATGCCCGCGACATCGCCGCGTACGGAGTCCGCCCTCACATCGGGTCGGTGACCGACAAAGAGGGGATGCGAAGCGGGGTGCGGGGTGTCGATGGCGTGTTCCATAGTGCCGGCCATCGGCTCGCCTTTTCGGACCGCAAGACGATGGAAGCGGTCAACGTGCTCGGTAGCCGCAATGTGTTCGAGTTGGTGCGCGAGCTCTCGATTCCGAAGTGCGTGTTCACCAGCACTCTCAACGTTTTCTCGGACACTCACGGAGCGGTGGTGGACGAGAGCCACCGCTTCACCGGTAAGCATCTGACGGAATACGACCGAGTCCGGGCAGAGGCCCACTTCGGTGTGTCGGTGCCGATGATGAGCCGTGGGGTACCGATCGTCACGTTGATGCCGGGAATGGTTTACGGACCTCGCGACGCCAGTGCGATGGCTCAGCTCATCACCCGAGCGATGCTGGGGCGGGTCATCGCAGTGTCGGCGAAGACCGCATACTCATGGGCGCATGTGATGGATGTCGCCCATGCCCACGTGCTGGCGATGCAATTCGGAAGGCCGGGAGAGACCTACATCATCGCCGGCCCAGCGCACACCGTCAGAGAGGCCCTGATCCTCGCCGGTAACTCGGCCGGCAAGAATCGACAGCCGGTTCCGATCCCGCCTTGGGTGGCGATGGGCGCGGCGGCAATGTTGAGTCCGCTTTCCTACATCGTCCCCCCCTGGCGGCGAACCGCGGACCGGCTGCGGATTGCTGCCGGGGTGACCTATCTCGGTGATGATTCGAAGGCGCGGGAGGAACTTGGATTCGAACCCAGGTCGCTTGCGGTGGGAATTCCGGATGCGGCCCGGGCGACCCTCGAGGAGATGATCGACGAAGGCTGAGATCCGTCGCCGGCGCGCAATAATGATGACTTGGTCGGCTCCCGGCCGCGTCTCTCGGAGGTAGGAATGGCAACTGATCGACTCACGCGCACCGAGGCGGAGGAGCGCGCCCGGGCGGTGTCGGGGGTTTCCTACTCGTTGCATCTCGATCTCGAGCGAGGCGCCAAGTCGTTCAAAGGCGACATCACCATCACCTTCGAGCATCACGGCGGCGACACCTTTATCGAATGGTTGGGCGGCCACATCGAGCAGATGAGCGTCAACGGCTTCGACGTCGAGCCCGATTGGGACGGCGAGCGCATCTCGCTTTCTGCCGGGAGCCTCGAGGCTCAGAATGAAGTGCATATCGCGTACGAGCGTCCCTTTGATCACACCGGAGAAGGCTTCCATCGGTTCACCGATCCCGAGGACGGCGCCGAGTACTTGTACACCCAGTTCGAGCCCTACTCGGCCCATCGGGTCTTTCCCTGCTTCGACCAGCCCGATATCAAGGCGTCGTACGCGGTGAGCGTCACAGCCCCGACCGAGTGGGCGGTCGTTACCGCAGCCGGTGAGATCGATAGCGAAGAGGTTCCCGGGGACCGTACTCGCAGGATCTTCGCCGAGGAGGGTCCTTTTAGTACCTATCTGTTGGCGATCTGCGCCGGCGACTACGTGGGTGTCTTCGATGAACACAACGGCATCCCTCTCGGCCTCTACACCCGCAAGTCGAACGCCGAGTACCTCGATGCCGAAGCCCTGTTCGATCTCACCAAGCGGGGGATCGACTTCTTCGATGATCTGTTCAGCGAGCCGTATCCGTTCGGGAAGTACGACCAGCTCTTCGTCCCGGAGTTCAACTGGGGAGGCATGGAGAACGTCGCCGCCGTCACCTACACGGACTCGGTCGTGTTCAAGGAGCCGCCGACCGAGGATCAACTCGTCCGTCGCGCCGAGTTCTTCATGCACGAACTGGCACACATGTGGTTCGGCGATTTGGTCACGCTGAAGTGGTGGAACGACCTCTGGCTCAATGAGTCGTTCGCCTCCTATGTGGCATATCTGGCGATGGAGGAGGAGTATCCGTTCATCTGGCAGGATTTCAACTTCCGGATGAAGCTCTGGGCGTATCGGGAAGACCAGCGCCCGACGACGCACCGAGTAGCAGACGACATCGAGACCACCGACGAGACCTTCCTCAATTTCGATGGCATCACCTACGGCAAGGGCGCCTCAGTGCTCAAGCAGTTGGTTCGAACGATCGGACGCGACCGGTTCCGCGACGGCCTTCGCACCTACTTCCGGCGCCACCGAAACGGCAATGCCACCCTCGCCGATTTTCTGGCCGCACTACAGGAAGGCTCTGGAGTCGACCTGGTCGGCTGGGCGGCCCGATGGCTGCGGACCGCATCCCTCAACACCCTGTCGGTGGAATGGCAGGAGGTCGAAGATCGGGTGACGGCGATGAAGCTCAAGCAGACCGCGCCTGACGACCATCCGCATCTGCGACCCCATGCAATCGGGGTGGCCTTGATCGACTCCGCCGGTGAGCTGCACACGGTCGATGCTGTGATCGAGGACGAGTTGGAAGCACCGGTCGACGATGCGGAAGGCTTACCCGTCCCGGTGTTCGTCTTTCCGAACCACGGAGACCATGGGTTTGCCAAGATTGCGCTCGACCCTCGCTCGACGAGTTGGGCGAAGGCAAACCTGGGGTCAATCGGCGAGCCGTTGCTTCGCCAGCAGGTGTGGGCATCGCTGTGGGAGATGGTTCGGGATCAGCAGCTGTCGTCGCTGGAATACCTCGGTGCGATCCGCACCATGCTTCCGGCCGAGCGGTCGCTGCCGATCGTGCAGATGGTGAGTGCGACGGCGCTCGGAGCCGTCGGGCGCTACGTGCCGGAGCACCGCATCGATGGAGAGGCATCGTCCCTGGTGAGCACGGCGCGTGCCGCCATTGACGCCGTTCCTCCGGGCGATCTGCGGGTCCTCTGGGCGCGGGCTCTGACCGGACTGGCGGCGACTCCCGGCGACGCCGCAGTGGCAGCACAGTTGCTCGACGACCCTCCTGAAGGGCTGGTCGTGGATCAGAACATGAGATGGTCGGTGGCTGTGAGATGGGTGTCGCTGGGCCTCGATGGGGCAGCGGAGCGAATGGCGACAGAGCGAGAGCGCGACCCATCCGATCGAGGCGATCGAGCGGTGGCACAGGCGGAGGCTGCGACTCCTGATCCTGCAACCAAAGAGGAGGTGTGGGAACGTCTGCACGGCAGCGGCTATCCGTCACTTCACCTCGCGCTCGCCGCCGCCGGCGGTTTCTGGCGTCGGTCGCAGCGAGACATCATCGAGCCGTACGTTCCGCGCTTCTTTGGGGGCCTGCCGTCGCTGTTCGATGATTGGGAGCAGGAGGCGGCCAAGAACTACTACGCCGCGTTCTATCCGGGCTACCGAATCGACGAGTCGTCACTGGAGCTCATCGCCGGTGTGCTGGCCGACGATTCGATCGGGCCGATGCTGCGCCGCCAACTGGTGGAGTCGGCCGACGACGTGCGTCGCTCGCTCGCCTGTCGGTTACTGGCCGCCAGCGGCCAGTAGCCAGTAGCCAGTAACCAGTAACCGCTCGCTCTTGCTGGATACTCGACGGCGTCTTGTGACGATGTGGGTAGGCGCGTTGTTCGGGGTTGTTGGAGATCAGACCTGGTACTGGATACTCGAAGACACGATCGTCAGACCCAGGTAGGCGCGTCGTCTCGTCTTGGTCGCGATCAGGTCAGGTACCGGCCGCTTTAGCCACTAATTCCACAAATATCTCCCAGCGGGGCGATCCCCAGCTCTTCCGACGCGGTCGCCGGGTCGGAAGACAGCACCTTGGCGACCGTTTCACGGATGACGGTGACGATCGGGACCCAGTAGCCCTGGGGGTTCCTGGCGACGTAGG
>JAZGCP010000026.1:0-6178 GCA_036477035.1 Acidimicrobiia bacterium
CTCGAGGTGTGTCCGACCTCGAACATCAGAACGGGGGTCGCCACCGGGTGGGACGAACATCCGATTCACCAGCTCATTGCGGCCGGGGTCAATGTGACGATCAGTAGCGATGATCCCGCACTCTTCGACTGTTCGGTGGCGTCGGAGTTCCGAACGCTGAGTGGCTACGGGACGAAGTCGATGGAGGAACTCACCATGGCTGCGATCCAGGCAGCCTGGGCCACAGAGGAAGAGCGGCAGGTGTTGGTCGAGACCGTTCGGGCGTGGTGGGCGGACAACTAGTCCTTAGTCCTTGGTCTTTAGTCCTTAGGTCAGAACCAGAGCCCCTCCGACTCCCGACTCCCGACTCCCGACTTCTGTTTTCTGACTGGCTACTGGCTACTGGCTACTGGTCCACTTCCTCAAGCACCCATGACACGATGCCGATGGAATCTCATGAAATGCGCTCGCTGCAAAGCGGATGCCGTGGTGAGGCGTGGCGACACCCAGTTCTGCGGCCCGTGCTCGATCTCTGCCGATTGGCAAACGCTGATCGCCGCCATACAGGATGCCCGGGTCGAGACCCCGGTCGCCGGCGGTGGCCTGGCTCAGACCGGCTGAGCTTCAGAGCGTCCGCCTGTAGGCGAACGATCTGAAGCCATTACATGGCTCTTCGCCGTACGGCTCATCGCTATGTGACCCGGGGCCCCAACCCCAGGTCACCGAGGTCGCGCCTATCGGCGCCCCCTCTTAACCGTCCTCATCTTCTGCCGGGACCGCTGGTCCCGGGGCATTGCGGATGGCGACGGCAACGTCGCCGAGCACCTCGGACGCATCGTCTCCATCGCGGATGTCGCTGAATGCCACAGCTAGTTGTTCCCAGGCAAATTCGGTCTGGAAGATCGTCGGTACCGGATCGCCGGTGCGGGCGCTCTCTATGAATGGCACCAGGTTTGGATCTGTGTCGAACCCGACGTTGACGGGTACCAATCCGAGAGTCACTGCGATCGGATCTGCGCTCGGTGGTGCGGCCAGATAGTCCCGCATGAAGATAACGGCCGCTTCCTTGCCCGGCGCGAACGCGTTCACCCAACCGACGATGACCTCGATCGGAGTGGGTGCGTTCACTTCGGCGATGGTCGGAAGTCGCTCCACGGTGAACTTGGCGCCGGCGGCGGTCAGAGCTGCCAGCGTCGCCGAGTCTCCCCAGAGGAGCGGTGCATCACCTGCGGCGAATCGGTCGGCGACCGTCGAGTTCCCGTTTCCGAGAATCCCGGCGCCGTCGATGATGGTTTGCAGGATCAGACCCCCGGCGAGCGCCTCTGCAGAGTTGACTCCCACATCCTGGGCGTCCCACCCTTCGAACTCATCGCCGCCGAATATGTATCCCCCGGTTCCGGTGATGAACGGGTAGTGCCCGGCGACCGAGTCCGTCGCCAACAGCAGGCAGGATCCGATGTTCTCGCCATCGGGGCACCCCTCGGCAAAGGATTCGATCGTGCCCGGAGTGGTCGCAAGAGAATCGGTGTTCCTGAATTGCACGATCGTGTCCAGTGCCAGCGGGGCACCCAAGACGATTCCTCGCAGCGTTACCGCGTCGAGGGCTCCGGCCACCACTTCGCTTCCGGCCGTCAGCTGTTCGGCGATTCCGGCGTTGGTCAGCACCGTCAGCCAGCTGTGGGGACCGATAAAGGCGTCTGGTCCCGACGAAGGGTCGGCGACGAGTTGGTCGAGCAGCGAATCCATTTCCACCGCGGTGATGTCGACGCCGATGCCGGTATCGATCTCGAATGCGGCAGCCGTGTCACGTATCTGGGACACCAACACGCCCGGTACCCAGATCTCAATCGAGGTTGTCGCCGGCGGGGGGGCCATTACAAAGGTAGTCGGGGGTGTCGTCGAGGTGGTGGTGACGACCAGAGACGTGGTGGAACTAGAGCTGGTGGGACCGCTGGTGGAACTCGAGCAGGCGGTCGCCAGCAGCGCCAGGGCGGTGATCAGGATGTGGTGCTTTCGCATTTGTGCTCGGGGTGGTGGCGGGCGGCACGATACCCCGAGTAGGACTGATCCGGTTCCCATCTGGTGCTGCATGATCCCCGTGGCCTGTGGATAACTCCGCTACGGTGACTGCGCGCATCCGGGAGGTCACGCGCGGTGGCAACCGAGACTGCCAGCTTCGGAGCAGGCAAACGTGAGAGTCACGACGCCTCGGCGTTCTATCGCCGCAGGTTGCTGGAGCATGCCCCGGCGGTGACTACCGGGGAGCCGCAAACGCCCCCCGACGAGATCATCGATGCTCTGTTCTGTTCCTCATCGGAGGCGATGACGGAGATTCCCGACGACTGCGTGGCCCTGATGGTCACGTCGCCCCCCTACAACGTCGGCAAGGATTATGACGACGACCTGACGCTCGACGAGTACCTCGGGCTGCTCCACCGGGTGCTGGCCGAGACCGTTCGGGTGCTTGAGCCGGGCGGTCGGGTGGCCGTCAACGTCGCCAATCTGGGGCGTAAGCCCTACGTTGCTCTCAACCACCACGTCGCCGGGATCCTCACAGATCTGGGTCTGCTGTTGCGGGGCGAGATCGTCTGGCAGAAAGCACGAGGTGCCGCGGGTTCCTGTGCATGGGGATCATGGCGCTCTGCGAAGAACCCGACCCTGCGCGACGTGCACGAGTACGTCATCGTGGCGTCGAAGGGCGCTTATCGGCGAAGCAGAATCGGCAAGGACACCATCTCGAAGGACGAATTCCTGGAAGCCACGACTTCCATCTGGAGCATCAAGCCGGCATCGGCCAAGCGGGTGGGCCATCCGGCTCCGTTCCCGGTCGATCTCCCGCGGCGTCTGATCGAGTTCTACACATTTGAAGAAGATCTGGTGCTCGACCCCTTCATCGGCTCAGGTACCACCGCAGTGGCTGCAATCGAGGCCGGCAGGCATTTCGTCGGATACGACAACGACGCCAGCTATCTCGAGATTGCCCGTTCCCGCATCGCCGCGGCACGCGGGATTGCGGCGACCTAGTTCCGACTTCGGACTCCGGACCCCGGACTCCGGACTCCCGACTTCTTTGTACTCTGCGGTGGTGACCCGGCTCGAACGCGCTCTCACTGCGACTCTGCTGTGGATGACGGCCGGAGCCGCCGCCGCCATTCCATCACTCATGATCCCCGAGCCCGACGATCCACTTTTGACCGTCACCGCGCATCTTGTCCTGCTGGTGGCATTCTCGGTCGGCCTCACGTTCCATTTGGCCCCTCTGGCCGACGAGCCGTGGTTCGGTGGCCTCGACATGGGCGAGGAAGCCCGCCGGGCCTTGACCTGGGTGAGTGTCATCGTGATGGTCGCCGGGGCCACCGGGCTGGTGACCTTGGCCACTTCGGCCGCACTTCGATACGACCCGTCGCTCCAGTTCCTCCAGATGCTGTCTTCCTTGGATATTGCCTGGGCCGCCGCCGCGCTCACCTTGGGTCTGCGTAGGCGATTTGGCTCAACGGCTGCGATTTCCGGCGCCGTGGTGCTGGGTGTGGTGTGTGTCTGGGCGATATGGCGCTACCTGGACACCGTCGGCTTTGCCGCCGACGGTGGCTGGTTGCTCCAGGCGTCCCAGCTCAACCGGCTGGTACTCCCGTACGACATGGGCGCAGCAGTTTTGGCAGTCGTGGCGTTTTCTCTGGGCGTCAAGCGTTCCAAGAGGAGCCCCCTCCACCCGGCGGTCTAGCGGCACGGCACCCCCCACCAATCGGCTGCGCCGATTGACTCCCCCCAAAGGGGAGAGTGATAGAAGGAATCCTTCCCCCCTTGAGGGGGAAGTCCGTGAGGAGCGAAGCGACGAGGGGGATGGGGGGGGTCTTTTCCGCATGCTGCGAGCTAACGAGGTTGGGGAGTGATTAGAAGACGATCACTACCGGCGCCTGACCGCACAGGCCAGGCCCCAGTCATATTTCTGGAACCTGATGGCGGGACGGTCGGTGTTGAACCAGTCGGCGTCGGTGGCGGTCAACCACTTGGTGGCTGCCGTCGCGATGCGACGCTTGGACGATGGCACCAGGGTGGGCATGCGAGAAGGCCGGACGAAGTCGGCGCCGTACCAGAGGAACACCCTCGACAGGTGAGCCACCCCTGCGGTGCGATCGGCGACGAAGGCGCCGGCCGAGAGGAAGTACCTCATTTGGTCGTCGAGTTGCTTGTCGAGCAGGTCCCCACTGAAGGCCTCGAATCGCAGGGTCGGACACGACACCGAACCACAAACGAGGGCGGCGTGGATACGTGGATCACCGAACCGGCGGATCTTGCCGTGTTCGATCCCTTCGAGAGACAGCTCTTCTCCGGCAATGGTCGCCACCGGCGCGTTAAAGCCATCGCCGATTCTCAAGACGGAGTCGTGCCCCGCCACCAAGGCGTGGCGGGCCAGGTCGAGCGCAGCTGCGTTGTAGAGGTTGATCCAGAAGGCGAGTGCCTCGTCCCTAGGGAGGTTGTCGGGTTCGATGGTGGCGAGGGTGTGCAAATAGGCGCGTAGTGCGTCGGTCTGCGGTCCTAAGGCTTCGACTCCGCCTGCCGCCACTGCGGCGAGGATCGGATCGAACGAACTGTGATCGAACTTCCCCGAACCATCGATCCGCGGTGCGGCCAATCGTCGGGCCTTGAGGATCGACCACAGCACCGAAATCGGATTGGGACCTGCCATGAGAGCCACAACGCTGCGGCGCCCAGGAACCATCCCGGGAAGTCGGAAGTCGGAAGTCAGGAGTCAGGAGTCAGGAGTCAGGAGTCAGGAGTCAGGAGTCAGGACTCAGGACTGTCACGCCGTCCACTCCAGCCAGGCACCGTGATGGTGGATGAAGCCCAGGACGCGTTCACTCGTCTCCCCGCCGGAGTAGACCGTGTGGCGGATCTCAGGGTGTGCGTCGCGAGCAGTCATGTCGATACCGATGCGATGTACTGGGCGCGTCATCGACAAACTCGCGATCACCTGCTCGAGTTGGTCTCGCGCCTCGGATGAGAACTGGTTGAGCACATAGGAATGGAAGACGATGAGCGTGGCATCGGGTGGCGCCGCCGCAGCCACGTCACTGAGGCTCTCCAAGGCATCTCCGGCAACCACATCCGGAGGATCGGAGAGTGCGATTTCGACTGCGGCCTCGAATCGTCGGATGCGGTCCAGTTGTTCCGGCCACAGCAGTGCACGTGCCCATCGGACGGCGTCGGGGTCGGTCAATATGACGGGGTGGAGGTCGATTCCCCGCCTCCACATCACTTCGGGTAGCGGATCGATCGGTGGCAGCAAACCTGAGCGGAGTTCTGTCACGAGAGTGAGCTTCGACTCGGGAGGGCCTGCGACGACGCCCTCGCCGTAGTCGTAGCGGTATCGGTCGAACAGCAGGTTGAGGCCGGCACTGGCTCCGACCTCGAGGAGGGCGAGCGGCTCCCTCGACTGTTGTGACACCCAGGCGAAGGCGGGCATCAGGGCGATGCTGCGCCGCACCTCGTTGGTCTGAACCGTCCGGGTGGCGGCGATCTCGCTGAGTGGCTTTTCTTCGGCCCGACAGAACTCGGCGAAGAGGGCGACCAGATCGCTTTTCGGTTGGGTGTCGGCGCCGACAACGCTGGGATAGTGGGTTGCCAGATCAGGTGCCGCGCCTTGCAGCAGCAGGTACTGGACCCCGGCGAGCAGGATGTTCGGTACCGGCTGGTCGTGGGGCGCCCCGCCGAGAATGCGCGCCAGCGTTGGGTCCTCGGCCAACTCCAGACAGATGCGCGAATAGCTCGGAGACTCCTCGGAGACGAACTCACCAAACTTGCGGATCCGCTCGGCAATCCGACCGCCGTCGGGCATGTCTTGGTTGCGCATCACGGTGGGACGCTACCGGTGTTGGACCGGCGGGTTCCCGGACTCAACGACTCTCGCTGAGCCATGATGATTCCTACGCGGCGAGTCATCTCGTTACGGGAGTAGCGTGACGAGCATGTCCACTCTCCTCGTCCGCAACGCTCAGGTTCTGGTCACGATGGATGGCGATCGCCGTGAGATCGCCTCCGGAGGCATCTTCGCCCGGGACGGGGTGATCGAGCAGGTCGGTGCCACTTCCGACCTCCCGGATACCGCCGACGAGGTGTTTGACGCCTCCGGGATGCTGGTCCTTCCCGGTCTGGTCAACACCCACCACCACATCTACCAGTCGCTCACCAGGGCCTATCC
>JAZGCP010000260.1:0-3677 GCA_036477035.1 Acidimicrobiia bacterium
TCGATGACAGTGCCGCGCTTCGTGCCGACATCCGGCTCCTGGGGGACCTGCTCGGTCAGACCCTGGTTCGCCAGGTAGGTCCCGAGTTGCTCGACCTCGTCGAACAGGTACGAGCCCTGACCAAGACCCTGCGAGATCGACCCGACGAGGCCAAGGCGCGCCAACTCGAGTCGCTGCTCGCCGCCCAGGACCTGGAAACGATCATTCTTCTCACTCGAGCGTTCTCTACTTTCTTCCATCTCGCCAACGTAGCCGAGCAGATCCATCGAGTGGACGTGCTCACGGCGCGATCAAGCCGGACCGCCGGCTGGCTGGAGTCCACGATCGATCGGGTGCTAGCGGCGGAGATGCCGCTCGACGAGATTGGCACGATTGTGCGTCGGCTGGAAGTGCGGCCGGTGTTCACGGCCCACCCGACCGAGGCGGCCCGGCGATCGATGCTCACCAAACTCGCCTCGTTGGCGGAGTTGCTGGAGAGGCGTTCCGACCCCAGAGCCAATCGGTCACAGATCTCCATCATCGATCATCACCTGGCAGAGACGATAGAACTCATGTGGCAGACCGATGAACTCAGGGTGGCGAAGCCGACGCCACTGGACGAGGCAAGGTCTGCGGTGTACTACCTGGAGCAGATTGCCACTACCTCCTTCGATCGGCTCACCGATACCGTCGAGCGCGAATTCGACAGGCTCGGGGTGCCGCTGGACCCGACAGCGGCTCCGCTGAGCTTTGGCTCGTGGGTCGGGGGCGATCGTGACGGCAACCCGAACGTGACGCCCGAGGTCATGCTCGAGGTCCTGACGATGCAGCACGATCACGGGCTTCGGATGTTGATCGGGGCAGTTGAAGCCCTGTCGACCGCTCTGTCGATGTCGGAGCGGATCACCCCGATAGCGCCGGCACTGCGAGCCTCTCTCTTGGAGGACCAGCGCGCAATGCCCGCGGTGTGGGAGCGCTTTTCGAATCTGAGCGCAGGTGAGCCGTATCGACTCAAGTGTGCCTATGTGCATGCCCGTCTTCGGGCCACCCACGCCCGTCTGGTCGACCAGGAGGTTGCTGGCGTTGGCTACTCGGACTGCGATGAGCTCCTCGACGATCTAGGGCTCATCCACCAGTCGCTTACTGAGAATCGCGGGGGCCTGATCGCGGGAGGCATGGTCACCCGACTGATGCGCCGAGCGGCAGCATTCGGCTTCGGCCTTGCCAGGATGGACGTGAGGGAGCATTCCGACAAGCACCACGACCTCCTGAGGGAGTTGTTCCGGCACGTCGTCGACGTCTCCTACGACGAACTCGGACCAGGTGAGCGGCTCGGTCTGCTCTCTCAGGAACTGGGGTCGCGCCGTCCATTGACCAGCCCGACGTTCGAAGTGCCGGAGGGCATTGGCCGAACACGTCGATCCTTCGAGGCGATTCGTCGAGCATTGGATCGGTTTGGCGATGGGGTCATCGAGTCCTACATCGTGTCGGAAACGACCGGCGCCGCAGACGTGTTTGCTGTCGCCGTGCTGGCTCGTGATGCCGGTCTCATTGATCTCACTACCGGCCTCGCTCGCATCGGTGTCGTTCCCTTGTTTGAGACGACCCGCGAGGTGGATCGAGCCGGCCAGATTCTCGCCGAAATGCTTTCCGACCCCTCGTACCGCCGGCTGGTCGAACTTCGCGGCGATCGTCAGGAGGTCATGCTCGGCTACTCCGATTCGTCGAAACACGCTGGAATTGCCACCTCGCAGTGGGGGCTTTATCGCGCTGCTCGCATGCTCCACGACGTCGCCAATGACTATGGAGTGCACCTGACGTTGTTTCATGGCCGCGGTGGCACGGTCGGTCGCGGAGGGGGCCCGACCAATGAGGCGATTCTGGCTCAACCATTTGGGACCGTTGACGGGACGATCAAGTTCACCGAACAGGGCGAAGTGATCTCCGATAAGTACGCGCTGCCCGGGCTTGCCGAGCGGAACATGGAGCTCATGCTGGCCGCGGTGTTGGAAGCATCCCTACTCCATCGCCGGCCGCGGACCACAGATGAGACTCTTGACCGGTGGTTCCGGGCGATGGATGCCGTCTCCGAAGCAGCCCACGTCGCTTACCGGGCCTTCGTCGAGGCCGATGGGACGTTGGACTACTTCGCGGCCGCGACTCCGGTCGCCGAATTGGATGGTTTGAACATCGGGTCACGTCCGTCGATGCGGCCGGGGGAAGACTTTGGACTCGACGGCCTGAGAGCTATTCCCTGGGTATTCGGCTGGACCCAGACCCGCCATGTGGTCCCGGGTTGGTTTGGTGTCGGCAGTGGGATCGCGGAGGCGCGTCGGCTTGGGCACGGCGAGACGCTCGATGAGATGTTCGCCGATTGGTCGTTTTTCAAGACCTTTATCGGCAATGTCGAGATGACGCTTGCCAAGACGGACCTGAGTGTCGCCGGACACTATGTGCAAGCGCTGGTACCGGAGTCCTTGCACCACGTGTTCAAGACCATCTCTGAAGAGCACGAGCGCACTGTCTCCGCCATCACCGCGATCACTGGTCACGATCAACTCCTCGGAGCCCATCCGAGCCTGCGGCGCACCTTGAGCGTGCGCAACGCTTATCTCGATCCGATCAACCTGCTGCAGGTCGCGCTTCTGGCGAGGCAGCGAGGTCCTGATGCCGGTGAAGAGGGATTGGATCGCGCTCTCTTGCTCACCATCAAAGGAATCGCCACCGGATTGCGCAACACCGGCTGACGGGTTCAGCCGACGGCGGCTACGTCACGTGGCGGGGCAGCGTGAGGTCGAAGATCGAGCGGTCCGCTCGGTGGCTGTACGCGAGGTCACCGTTCATCAGTCGTGCCAGCTGGCGCGAAATGGCGAGACCGAGGCCGAGTCCTCCCGGAGTATCACCGATCCCGGGGAGTCGGTAGTAGGGGTCGAAGATCATGTCGCGATCAACCTCCGGTATTTCCGGACCTAGATTGGCGACGCGGAGTTTGATCTGATCACCGAACGAGGCCATCGTGATCGTGATTTCCTCCGACCCGTACTTGAGGGCGTTGGAGATGAGGTTGCGAACGATCTGGCGCACCCTGGCCGGATTGGCAGTCGCCACGACGGAGGGGTCCGACCGGTCTTCGATTCGGCTTCGCTCATCTGGTGTCCAGCCTTCGAGCACCTGGGCGACTTGGGCGGCGAGACTCACCCGGACCAGAGCAACTTCGAGTGTGTCGGCCTCTACACGAGCACGCGTCAGCAGATCCTCCACGATATTGGAGAGGTCATGCCCTTCGCGGATGATCGTCTTCACCATGTCGGCCCGCTCGGTCGAGGGGATCTCGCCTCCTTCCAGCAGCTCGGCGTATCCGAGCATGGCGGTGAGGGGGGTTCGGAGTTCGTGAGAAACCGTTCGGATCAGATCATCCTTCGACGCGACTGCACTTTCGGTTGTGCGGAGCCGCTCGAGAGTCGCTTCATGTCGAGCAATGATGCGGAGGGACTCCTGCCACCGTCTCCATGAGAACACGCCTAGAGCGCCGGCGACGAATACGGACACGAGGACGAATTCGTCGATCGCCCACTGGGGGTGCGTCTTGTTCCACTCGGTGAGACCGGCGGGGAGATCGAGGCGAAGCGTGAGCAGAACCGCGATCCATGCGAAGGCGGTCACCAGGGCCAGGTCCGTGAAGGCGCGACGCGTCAGTC
>JAZGCP010000261.1:0-5352 GCA_036477035.1 Acidimicrobiia bacterium
CACGGGTGGCTGCCGCCAGCGGTGAGTGATCGCCGGGGTCGATGTGGCCTCCCGGTTGGAGCCAGGCTCCGATCTTGGCGTGATGGATCAGAAGCACCCGATCTCCCGCCGGATGGATCACGAACCCACTGGCGGTGAAGTGACCCGGCTCGTACTGAAACCTATCAAATGGATCATGAGCCACCGCGGCCAGATCGAGCATCTCGAGCCGGTAGCGCTGCTCGTCTTTGTCCGCTGGTTGGTAAGCCGTTACAAGTCGAATCAACGTTTGCCGACGATCGATCACTCGGGCCGCAATTCGCAATTCGCAATTCGCTCTGCCGAGTCTGGCGTATTGCTTATTGCGTATCGCGATACTCCGCTCATCCCCCATTCCTCTCGTCTCGCCACCGGGTCCAGCCGTCCATCCACGACATGTCATAGTCGGGACCGTCGACACCGAAGGTGATAAAGGTGGAGCCGACCGCCAGCAGATCATCCCCGTAGGACACATCGTCACGCTGATCTCCGGCTCCGGTGGAGCGCTCGATCTCACCGGGATCTCGTCCCTGGCGCTCACACCAGGAATCGAGCACCGAGTGTTTGTGACGAAGGGTTTCCGGATCGCCGAACCCGTGCCAGATGTCGGCGTGGCGCGCCGCCAGCCTGAGGGTGACCTGCTCGCCGACCCCCGCCACCAGTAACGGGATCTTGCGCATCGGCGCAGGGTTGAGCAGACCGAGTCGACGGACGATGAGGGGGAGCGACTCTTTGAATGCCCGCGCTCGGTCGCGATTCTCACCGAATTCATAGCCGTATTCGTCGTAATCCCGTTCGAACCACCCGGCGCCGATGCCGAGAATGAACCGCCCACCCGAAATGTGATCGATCGTCCGGACCATGTCGGCTACCAGATTCGGATTCCGGTAGGAGTTGCACAGCACCAGTGGCCCTATCTCCACTCGCGAGGTCGCCTCGGCGAACGACGCCAGCTGGGTGAGACACTCAAAATGCTCGCCGTCGGGCTCACCAAAGAGTGGATAGAAGTGATCCCAGTTGAATACGACATCGGCGCCCCGCTCCTCAGCTTCGAGTGCGGCGTCTCGCATCCGCCCGAATGAGGCATGCTGCGGTTGGATCTGGACACCGATTCTGATCTGGTGGGTCATGGGTTTCCTTGAGTCGGGAGTCGGGAGTCGGGAGTCCGGCGCCACCAGTCCCCTCTTTTCTAAAGACTAAGGACTAATGACTAATGGCCAACAATCAATCCCTCTCCACTCTGAGCCGCTCGACCAACAGCCGCCGCGACTCCGGCTTGGCGAACACCGTCAGGACATCGCCGCCTGCCAGCATTGTTGATCCGTCGGGAACGATGATCTCGTCTCCGCGTCGCACCGACACGACCGTGCAACCCCCGGGAATGGCCACCTCCCGGATCGGTCTCCCGTCGGCGACCGAGGCGACCGGGACTTCAAGGTCGAAGAAGCGGGCCTGATCACCACCGATGACGGCCTCCAACTCTGCCGTGTCATCGGCGTGCATGCGCTCCAGAAGTTGATCCTGAAGGCCTTGACGAGCAAACACCGTGAGCACATCACCGGCAGTCAGTCTGGTGTTCCCATCCGGCACCACCACCTGGGTCCCCCGCAGCACAGAGACAACCGTCACCCCACTGGGGAGAGGGATCTCCTTGAGAAGCCGTCCATCCGCCACCGATCCCGGCGGCACCTTCACCTCGTGGAAATCGGTCCCCGGAGCGATACGCGCCTGGAGCCGGGAGCGGTCGAGGTCGTGGTGCACTTCCTGGCCCAGCGCCCGGTGGTAGGCATTTACGGCATCCTCACGTCGGAACAAGCCGACGAGCAAAGTCGGATCATCTTCGGACACCACCGGCACCCTTCCGATTCCCAGGGAGGCCATACGCTGCAAGACGACGGACACCGGAGTCGACGGCGATGCGGTGACCGGCCGCGGCGTCATCGCGTCTTCGACCCGGACATGAGGCGATGGTCCTCCGGCGCGCAGAATATCGGTCACCGTGATGATGCCGACCAACCCCCGCGCATGATGCACCACCGGGACTCCGTGCAAACGGGTTTCGTCGAATATCGACTGAACCTCGTCGATGGTCATCGTCGGTGTGACCACCGCGGGTGAAGCGGAAACAACATCTCCCACCCGGACGGTGTCGAGGAGATCGACCTCGCTGCGCCGCGACAACCGCACACCGCGACGTTCGAGCGCCATCGAATACACGCTCAGTGGATGGATTCGATCGGCGAGGAACGTCGCCAGCGAGGTGGCGAGCATGAGCGGGAGAACCAACCCATAGTCCTGGGTGATCTCGAATACGATCAGGATCGAAGTGAGAGGCGCCCTGGCTACCGCAGCAAAAGTGGCAGCCATGCCCACCACCGCAAAGGCCCCCGGTTCGAGGACACTGAACGACCAAAACGGAGCCACGATGTCGGTGAAGGCGGAGCCCAACACCGCACCGATGAACAGGCTCGGCATGAAAGCGCCACCAGATCCGCCGGAGCCGAGCGTCAGAGCAGTTGCCACCAGCTTGGCTCCTCCGATCACGAGCAACGTGCTCCAAAGAATCGAGTCTGCCGAAACCTGATTTACGAGACTCCTGACGAAGGCTTGCCCGGTACCGAGAACCTCCGGCTCCGCCCATGCAATCGCCGCAACGGCAAGACCCCAAACCAGCGGCCTCATCCACTTGGCCCTCGAGATCTGTGACGACTCCGAGCGATCAATCAATTTCAGGAAGACCCAAGCCACCAGGGCGGCGAAGACCCCCAGCGCCGCGTACAGCAACAATTCACGCCCGTCGCGCACCCGATGGGGAAGAGCGCGCAGAATGAGATCTTCCCCAACGATCGATCTCGTGGTGACGGCAGCGGTGACCGACGCCAGGATGACGGCATTGAGGTGTCGAATGGCGAAGTTCCCGAGGATCACCTCCATCGCAAAAAGCATCCCGGCGATCGGGGCGTTGAACGAAGCGCCAATCGCCGCTCCGGCGCCGGCGGCGACCAGGCTCCTGACCCGGTCTTCACCCAGGCCGGTGTGTCTGGCGATCGAAGATCCGATCGAACCGCCGATCTGCACGATTGGTCCCTCCCGGCCGGCCGAGCCTCCGGTCCCGATCGTCAGTGCAGTAGTGAGGATCTTTAATGGAGCGGCACGGGTCGGGATGTAGCCGGAGCGAAGCGCCAACGCTTCGGCCGCCTCCGGCACCCCATCCCCCGACGTCTCCGGAGCAAATCGGTGAGCAATCCACCAGGCACCGAGCAACCCCAGCGGCAAGGCGATGAGGATTGCGATCCTCTCGTTTCCGATGCGGTCACCGAACCATGCCAGCGAATCACCCATCAACTCGACCGCACCGATGAGAGCGGCGGCGGCAACGCCAACCACTGCACCGACGATGACCGCCAGGGTGAGAAACACCGCGGCGCCTCGCTGCCGGATGGGGGTGGCAAGGCGGTCCCATATGCGTTGGAGCATGATGGCTAAGGCTATCTGGTCATGCGGCGCTTACTCACACGGGTAAATCGCGCCACACCGGTAATAGTGGACGTAGAGGAGCCGGGCCGCATCGAGATCCCGATCGGCTACACCTTCGACCAGAGTGGGAGCCAGCACCGGATCGACGTCACCCCAGTCCCTGACAGAGATACGAAGATCTTTCTCGGCGAAGCAGATACCACCCTCATCGAGACACGGAACGGATCGCCAGCCCTGGGACCGCCAGAGACGGACCAGCCGTCCGGTGAGTGCGGGCGCAGCGAGGTCTATGCCCATGAGGAGGACGCCGTAGCCGTCGCAAGCAGCCTCGGTGCACGTCGAAATCGAATCAACGACCTCGGATTCTTCGATGATCGGCAGCCCTTCGAGGTCCGGCACCTGTGGGGTGTCGTCCGCCATGACCGCCACGATGGTTCCCAGAGCAAGCACGACGAAGAGACTGATGAACGCGATACCGACGGCGAGCATCGACGGAGGAAGGCGCCTGGCCTCCTCGATCATGCGTCACCTGGCTGCGCCGCGCCCTCATCCAACCCTTGCAGTAATGCCCGAGCAGGTGGGCAAAGGGCCATGATGCCGGGCGAAACCAGAGCGGGCCGCTGACGGGAAACGGAAAACGGGAAACGGGAAACGGGCGACCGAATGAACGACATTGGTTGGAATCAGCAGGTGTTCTTCACACCAATTCGACAATGGCCATCTCGGCGCCATCACCCCGACGCGGCCCGAGACGCAGCAGCCGGGTGTACCCGCCGGGACGTTCCGCATACCTGGGGGCCACCTCGTCGAAGAGACGAGTAACGACCTCGGTGTCACCGATGTCTCTGAGGATCAAGCGACGATCGTGGAGCGAGCCACGTCGTGCCTTTGTGATCATCTTCTCGGCGTAGGGCCGCAGCATCTTCGCCTTGGCCACCGTCGTAGTGACGCGCTCGTCCCAGAACAGCTCCTGGGCGAGGTTGCTGAGAATCGCCTTCTGATGGGAGGCACTGCCTCCCAGACGACGGCCTCTCTTCGGTCTCGGCATCAGGCGGAGACCTCTTCATCATCCGAAGTCCGTAGGGACAGGCCGAGCTCGTCCAGTTTGGCCGTCACTTCGTCAAGGCTCTTCTGACCGAAGTTGGTGATGTTGAGAAGCTCGTCCGGGGTCTGCGTGACGAGTTCTCCGACAGTTTGGATCTGAGCGCGCCGCAGGCAATTGCGGGGGCGCTCGGAGAGATCCAGCGCTTCGATCGGAAGTTCGAGGTCGGGCGACGAAGACTCGGCCGTAACGACATCCCCCAGCTCGAGACCAATGCCCTCGCCGACCTCGGCGAACAACCCCAGAAGCTCGTTGAGCGTCTTGCCTGCCGAAGAGATGGCCTCGCTCGGCGTGATCGAGCCATCGGTGCGAATGTCGATGATGAGCTTGTCGAAATTGGTCATCTGCCCGACCTGAGTGCTCTCGACGTTGTAGGCAACCTTGCGGACAGGCGAAAAAATGCTGTCGATTGGGATCACGCCGATCCCCTCGCCCTTGTTGTTCTTGTCGGCGCTGCGATAGCCGACGCCGCGCTCACACACCATCTCGACCTCGAGCTTGCCGGAAGCCGCGAGAGTTGCGATGTGGTGGTCGGCGTTTACGACCTCGACACCAGGCGGGAGCTTGAGATCACCCGCGGTGACGTCCGACTTTCCCTTGGCCGAGAGGTACAGCGCCTGCGGTTCCTCCACGTCGAACCGGAGGACGACGCCCTTGAGGTTGAGGATGATGTCCACGACGTCCTCGACGACACCGGGGATGGTGGAGAACTCGTGATGCACCCCCTCGATCCGGACGCTGGTAATAGCTGCACC